>NZ_JAMFRV010000435.1 GCF_026224925.1 Pseudomonas sp.
GACCACTCACACCCAGGCGCGTTATGCGTTGCCCCCGGTGATCAGTAATTTTATCAAGCAATACCCTGACGTCGCGCTGCACATGCACCAGGGGTCGCCGATGCAAATTGCAGAAATGGCCGCTGATGGTACCGTGGATTTCGCTATTGCTACCGAGGCGCTGGAGTTGTTCGGTGACCTGGTGATGATGCCGTGCTACCGCTGGAACCGTTGCGTCGTGGTGCCCCAAGGTCACCCACTGACCAGGGTCTCCAAGTTGACGCTGGAAACGCTTGCTGAATACCCGATCGTCACGTACGTGTTCGGCTTCACTGGCCGTTCGAAGTTGGATGAAGCATTCAGCCACCGTGGCCTGACGCCGAAAGTGGTATTTACCGCAGCCGATGCCGACGTGATCAAGACCTACGTTCGGTTAGGCCTTGGCGTCGGCATTGTGGCGAAAATGGCAGTGGACTCCAAGCTTGACAGTGACTTGGTGGTGTTGGATGCCAGCGAACTGTTCGAGTCCAGCATCACCAAGATCGGTTTTCGACGCGGTACGTTCTTGCGCGGTTTCATGTGCGATTTCATCGAGAAGTTCGCACCGCACCTGACCCGTGAAGTGATGGCCAAAGCCATTCAGTGCCACAATAAACAAGAGCTTGAAGAGCTGTTCGCCGATGTTGAATTGCCGGTGCATTGATCGGTTTCACGCTTGGAGTGTGGCCTTCACACTCAAACCTTCGCGATCAAATTCCCGGAATGTAATCCGCATTCTTTTTGCGTAGCTTCTTCCCACCACCAACGGCCTTCGCGTTCGTGCTGGTTTGGCAACACCGGGCGGGTGCAGGGTTCACAGCCAATGCTGATGAACCCGCGCTCGTGCAAGGTGTTGTAAGGCAACTCCAGCATGCGGATGTAGCCCCAGATTTCTTCGCTGGTCATTTGCGCCAGCGGGTTGAATTTATACAGGGGCCGCTCTGGTGTAGAAAATGCGCTGTCAATTTCCATGACTGCTACTTCGCTGCGGGTGCTTGGGCTCTGGTCCCGGCGTTGGCCAGTGGCCCAGGCATTCACACCTGCCAGCTTGCGGCGCAGTGGCTCGATTTTGCGGATGCCACAGCATTCGCCGTGGCCATCTTTATAGAAGCTGAACAAACCCTTTTCTTTGACAAACGGCTCCAGCGCGGTCCGTTCCGGCGTCATGAGTTCGATATCAATCTTGTAGTGCTCGCGGGTCTGCTCGATAAACCGATAGGTTTCCGGGTGTAGGCGACCGGTGTCGAGGCTGAAAACTTTGACGTTTTTGTTCAGCTTCCAGGCCATGTCCACCAGCACGATGTCTTCAGCGCCGCTGAAGGAGATCCACACCTCATCACCGAAATGCTCGAAGGCCAGTTTCAAAATATCCTGGGCAGATTTGTTGGCGTATGTCGCGGCGAGGGCGGCGACGTCGAAGGGGTGGCTCATCAGGCGGCTTCCTGTGGTGTATGGCGCTTGGCGCTCGTATGGGCGCGATAGTAGCAAAAAGCTTGAGCCATTTCCCGGTTTGACGGGTAGCGCCGTCGTGATTGAGCCGCTAGAGTGCCGCTTGTTTTGCTGCTGCCTTAATTGATTAGCCTAAATTGAAGTGTACGAGGAGTGATCTGTGGAAATTGCCTGTCTCGATCTGGAAGGTGTGTTGGTCCCGGAAATCTGGATCGCATTTGCCGAAAAAACCGGTATCGAATCCCTGAGAGCCACCACTCGGGATATTCCCGATTACGACGTGCTGATGAAGCAACGTCTACGCATCCTCGACGAACATGGCTTGAAGCTTTCTGATATCCAGGCTGTGATTGCGACGCTAAAGCCGCTGGAAGGCGCCATCGAGTTCGTCAACTGGCTGCGTGAGCGGTTTCAGGTGGTGATTTTGTCGGACACCTTCTACGAGTTTTCCCAACCGCTGATGCGCCAGTTGGGTTTTCCGACCCTGCTGTGCCATCGCTTGATCACCGACGAGACTGATCGGGTGGTGAGCTATCAGTTGCGCCAGAAAGATCCGAAGCGTCAGTCGGTATTGGCTTTCAAAAGTTTGTATTACCGGGTTGTGGCAGCGGGTGACTCATACAACGACACCACCATGCTCGGCGAAGCGGACGCAGGAATTTTGTTCCATGCGCCAGAGAATGTGATCCGTGAGTTTCCTCAGTTCCCGGCCGTGCATACCTTTGAAGACCTGAAGAAGGAATTCATCAAGGCCTCCAATCGTGAGTTGAGTTTGTAATCGTGTTTGGCTGGTGAAACGCCTTCCCGAATAAATTCGGTCCCACAGGGGAGTGTGCTCCCCCCTGTGGGAATGAATTGTTCCTGCTGAGGTTGTGCTCTGTGGGAGCGAATTCATTCGCGAAGAGGCCATTGAAATCACGCAAAAATCAAAGCCCCTGCAGCGTCTCCAGCAATATCCGCACTTTGGTGATCGACTCTTGATACTCGGCCTCGCACTCTGAATCGGCGACGATTGCGCCGCCGCCCCAGCAGGAGACTTGCCCATCCTTTAGCAAAAGGCTGCGGATAGCGATGGAGCTGTCCATTTCGCCACGCACGTCCAGGTACATCAACGATCCGCAGTACAACGCACGGCGTGTCGGCTCCAACTCGTCGATGATTTGCATCGCCCGGATCTTTGGTGCGCCGGTGATCGAACCGCCTGGAAAACTGCCTGCGATCAGGTCAATTGGGTCTTTGTCATCCGCCAGCTCGCCGATCACGCTGCTGACCAAGTGATGCACATTCGGGTACGTTTCCAGGCTGAACAACTCGGGCACCTTTACCGAGCCGATGCGGCAAGAGCGCCCAAGATCGTTGCGCAACAAATCGACGATCATCAGGTTCTCCGCCCGATCTTTATCGCTGACCAATAACTCGGCGGCAAACGCCGCATCTTCGGTCGGATCGATACCGCGCGGGCGAGTACCTTTGATTGGGCGTGTTTCTACGTGCCTGTTGCTGACTTTGACGAAGCGCTCCGGCGATAGGCTGAGCACTGCATTACCGTCGGGCAACGCTATATAGCCAGAAAAAGGCGTTGGACATGCGCTGCGCAGTGCGCAATAAGCCGCCCACGGATCACCTTGATAACTCGCCTGAAAACGCTGGGCGAAATTAACCTGATAACAATCGCCCGCTTGAATATAGGACTGAATGCGTAAGAAGGCGCTTCGGTAATCGCTGGCGCTGAGGTTCCTCGCAAAAGGGGCTGTCAGTGTGAAGGTCGATAACTGAGGGGTTGAGTCCTCAGTAAATAACTTCAGTAAACGTTGCTGCTCCTGCAGCGCCAGTGCCGGATGAAACACCAACTGACTGGTACGTTGCAGATGGTCGCTGACCAGCGCCCAGGCATAAACACCAAGCCTTGCGTCGGGCAGTTGCAAATCATCAATACCTAGAGCGGGGAGAGGCTCCAGGCGCCGACCGAAGTCATAAGCGAGGTAACCGATCACTCCGCCCGCGAACGGTAATGGACAATCGTGCGGTAACTCGGCGCGCCCCAACGTCTCAATGCTTTTACGCACGCGTTGGAGAAATACATGGCCGAGTTCCCCAGCCTCAGCCAGCAGCTCTTCGCAGGGCCAAGCGCTCAGCAGATCAAAGCGCCCTCGATCGGCGATTGGCCATCCACTGTCGAGCAAAATGGCGCCGGGCGCGTGGCGTATCCGCGAAAAATAATCGGATGGATTGGGGCTGTAGGGCAGTGGGTGTACGGCGCAGGTGGGCATTCGAAAAAAATCAGTCATCGGCGTGCGGGCAGCGATTGTAATCCTCCCGTGAGCGGGCTCCTAGGGGGAAACCGACGCCACATGCCCAAATAGCTCTTGCACAAACTTAACCCGTTGTTCGGGGCTTTCCGTCCGGCCTTCAGCGGCCAGTTGTTCCAAGCGTTCTTCCACGGCCCTCGTCCGATGCGTCAAGCCACAATCATTAGCGATCTGAATGTTCAAGCCGGGCCGAGCATTAAGCTCCAGAATCAACGGCCCTTTATCCTGATCCAGCACCATGTCCACACCGATATAACCCAAGCCGCACAGCTCGTAGCATTCGGCGGAAAGCTTCATAAAGCCATCCCAATTGGGCAGTTGCACGCCATCCACGGCATTAGTGGTATCTGGATGTTTGTGGATAATGCTGTTGAGCCAAGTGCCTTGCAGGGTTAAGCCAGTCGCCAGGTCCACCCCCACGCCGATGGCGCCTTGGTGCAGATTGGCTTTGCCGTTGGATTGGCGTGTCGGCAATCGCAGCATCGCCATGACTGGATACCCCATCAACACGATAATGCGGATGTCAGGCACGCCTTCATAGCTGATGCTTTTGAATATCTGATCGGGTTTGACCCGGTATTCAATCAGCGCGCGGTCGCGGTGACCGCCCAGTGAATACAGGCCAGTGAGGATGCTGGAAATCTGATGCTCAATTTCTTCGCGGCTGATGATCTTCCCTGAGATCGTGCGAAAACGCTCTTCGAAACGGTCTGCGATCACCAAAATACCATCGCCACCCGCGCCTTTTGCCGGCTTGATGACGAAGTCGTCGCGGCCACCAATGATCTCGTCGAGGCGTGAAATTTCCTTCTCGGTAGAGATCACGCCGTACATCTGTGGCACATGGATCCCGGCTTGAATCGCGCGCTCTTTGGTGACGATTTTGTCGTCGACAATCGGGTACAAACTGCGTTTGTTGTACTTCAGCACGTAATCTGCATTGCGCCGGTTGATGCCCATGATTCCGCGAGCTTCAAGGGCCTTCCAGGTTTTCCAGAGGCCGATCATTTCACCTGTTCCTTCTCTTCCTTGAGCTCTTTATCGAGGAAGGCTTTGAAACGGAACAGCTCAGTCAGGCGATAGCCGCGATAACGGCCCATGGCCAGCATGAAACCCACCAGAATCAGCAGCACGGCGGGGAAGGTGAAGACGAAGTAGATCAGCTCCGGCACGCTCATGATGATGTGCGCCAAGGAGGCGGCGAACAGCGTGCCGATGGCGACTTTCATGGCATGGCCGCTGCCACGCTCTTCCCAGGTGATCGACAGGCGTTCGATGGTCATGGTCAGAATCACCATCGGGAACAGCGCCACCGACAAACCGCGTTCCAGGCCCAGTTTGTGGCTGAACAGACTGATGGCGGCGATCAGTACTACAACAAAGGTCAGCACCACTGACAACCGCGGCAACATCTGCAGTTTCAAATGCTCAAGATAAGAGCGTAGCGACAAGCCCAGCGCGGTGATGATGGTGAACAGGACAATACCGAATCCCAGCTGCGTCTCTCGAAACGCCAACGCGATCAGCACGGGGGTGAACGTGCCAAGCGTCTCCAGTCCCACCAGGTTGCGCAGGATCAGAATCACCAATACGCCAATCGGGATCATCACCATGATCATAAATGTCTGCTGGGTTTGCAGCGGCAATCCGTACAGCGAATAACCAAGGAAGTCGCCGTTGGTATTGGCGTCGGTCAACTTGGCCAAGCGAATGGCGTTCATTTCGCTGTTGTTCAGCGTGAAGTTAACCGTGACCTTTTTACCGCCCTCGACGCTGATCAGGTTTTCGTCGCCGACCCACCACAGCAGCCGGTCGGTGGGCATGCCTTGTTCGCCGGTGTCCGGGTTGAAGTACAGCCAGGTTTTGCCATTGAAACTGCGTAACCACAGTTCAGGGGTTTGCGGCTGATCGGCCACCAAGCGGATGGTGTGGACTTTTTCAACCGGTACGTGAGCAACGGACAGTAGCAGCTCAGTGATTCGGGCTTTGTTGGCGGTGGCGGTGTCGCCGGCCAGCAGCAGTTTTACGTTGTCATCACCCAGGTTGTTGACCTGCTTGATGGCTTCGGTAATGAATGTTTCGGTGTCGGCCGAGTGCTGGCGAATCGGCGCCAGCAGGGCTTCGGCGGCGATTTTTTCCGGGCCTTCAATGGCAATGCTGTCGCGAAACGTCGGGCCTTTGATTTTCGGTTTGTCACCGCTATAGCGTTTGGTCAGCACCAGTCGGTAATAAAGGGTTTGGTTGCCACTGGCGCGTCGGGCCGACCAGGTGACTTTACGGTTGCCGTCAACACGATTGACGCTGACCCCGTAATTGTTGGAAATAAAGCTTTCGTTAAGACTGACGAAGTCGTGGCTCAGTGGCGGAACGAACATCTGGATCTTGACTGGGTCTTTAGGGTTGGCGACGAACTCGACTTTGGCGTCGATGTTCCACAGGTCGTCGGTTTCATCTTCGGTGACCGGGATGCCGAGAGCGAGAATCTGATAAGCCGTGATCGCTATCCCCAAGGTCACCAGGACGGCAATCAAGATTCTCAAATGGAGGGTGATGGAGCGCATGGGTATTACTCTGCGATATGAGCGACGGTAGCGCAGGCAGGTTTGCCGGCCGCGTATTTAAGACTGGGGTCGATCAGCGCATCAAAATGCTTCAGTGCTTCTGAACCAATTAAAAGCGGGTATTGGAAAGCACTTCTATCAGTCAAGTTCACTTCTATGGTTCGTAAAGTATTCCCCAGGCACACATCCAGGCTGATTACCGGGCGCGCGGTGTATTTCTTGTCGTCATCGGGGTCGTAATCGCTGGCTCGGCGTTTGATCCGGCTGTCTCGGGCCAAGGGGCGTTCAATAGGGTGTGCGTGGGCGTCATCGATGGCCAGGTAAAAACGTACCCAGTGTTCGCCGTTGCGCTTGAACCGTGTGATGTCACGAGCGCTCAAGGACGCCGTTTTGGCGCCGGTGTCGAGTTTCGCCGCCACTTCCAGATCAATGTCCGAAAGGGTCGCGTATTCGTTCAGGCCATACACGGTCTTGTCAGCGGCGGCGCTTACACCGGGCACAAGCAATAAACAGAGGAGGGTGAGGAGGCGTTTGAGTCTCATAGGTCCTGGCGCAATAAATGACAAACATGTTCAGCAACATGCGCTCGACCTTCCTGGCCTGACATGCAGCGCAGGCGGGTAATGGAGCCAGGCAATGAAGTCGGTTCAGTCTGCCGATGCGCGCGGCATTCTAGCATGAAGGTTTTACCGTGTTGGGCTCGTGGCGCACAGTAGGAAATATCCGTCGCAATTGGGTGCCATGTTAGACGATTGTCGACAGTGTTGTTTTTTACATTGACGTATTTGCCTTTTATGGCTAGTTTTAGCGCCATTGGCGACCAAGGTGTTGACACTATGTTGGATGAGGCTGAAATAGCAGGCTCTATGCAGGATGATTCCGAGACGTTGTCTGAAAACGTCTTCCGACGCATCCAGGCGGCTATCGTCAAAGGCGATATTGCGCCGGGCAGCAAGATCTCAGAGCCTGAGTTGGCACGCACCTATGGCATCAGTCGCGGGCCGTTGCGTGAAGCGATCCATCGCCTGGAAGGGCAACGCCTGCTGGTGCGTATCCCCCACGTCGGTGCCCGAGTGGTTTCCCTGAGTCATGCCGAACTGATCGAACTCTACGAAATCCGTGAATCGCTGGAAGGCATGGCCTGTCGCCTGGCCGCTGAACGCATGACCACTGAAGAGATTGACGAGTTGCGCCGGGTCCTCGATACCCATGAGCGCGACGCGGCGTTTCAGGCGGGCGTTGGCTACTACCAGCAGGAAGGCGACTTCGATTTTCATTACCGGATCATTCAGGGCAGCGGCAATCAAACCCTGGCACAGATGCTTTGCGGCGACATGTACCAACTGGTGCGCATGTACCGCATCCAGTTCTCTGCAACGCCCAATCGTCCGCGGCAGGCATTTGCCGAACACCACCGAATTCTGGATGCCATCGCCGAGCGTGATGGCGAACTGGCTGAACTGTTGATGCGCCGACACATCGGCGCATCGAAACGCAACATTGAGCGCCACTATCAAGCCGCTCCACACTCCACAGCCCGAGGTGAAAAATGAGCAATAACAATACTCCCGGCCAGCGCTTCCGTGATGCCGTCGCCAACGAACACCCGCTGCAAGTGGTCGGCGCAATCAACGCTAACCACGCGCTGTTGGCCAAACGCGCCGGCTTCAAAGCTATTTATCTGTCGGGTGGCGGTGTGGCTGCCGGTTCATTGGGCCTGCCAGACCTCGGCATTACCGGGTTGGACGACGTGCTGACCGACGTACGGCGGATCACCGATGTCTGCGACCTGCCACTGTTAGTTGATGTCGACACCGGCTTTGGCTCGTCAGCCTTCAACGTGGCGCGCACTGTGCGCTCGATGATCAAGTTCGGCGCAGCGGCTATTCATATCGAAGATCAGGTCGGCGCTAAACGTTGCGGCCATCGCCCCGGTAAAGAAATTGTCTCGCAGCAGGAAATGGTCGACCGGATCAAAGCCGCGGTTGATGCCCGCACCGACGACAGCTTTGTGATCATGGCGCGTACCGATGCATTGGCCGTCGAAGGCTTGGAGTCTGCACTGGACCGCGCTGCCGCGTGCATCGAAGCCGGCGCCGACATGGTGTTTCCGGAAGCCATTACCGAGCTGGAGATGTACAAACTGTTTGCTGCCCGGGTGGGTGTGCCGATTCTGGCCAACATCACTGAATTCGGCGCCACGCCGCTGTTCACCGTCGATGAATTGAAATCCGCCGATGTTTCTCTGGTGCTGTACCCGTTGTCGGCGTTCCGTGCCATGAACAAGGCGGCAGAAAACGTTTACGGTGCGATCCGCCGCGACGGCACCCAGAAAAACGTAGTGGACACCATGCAGACGCGCATGGAGTTGTACGACGCGATTGATTACCACACCTTCGAGCAAAAGCTCGACGCACTCTTCGCTAACAAAAAATGATTTGAACGTTGATCCGGGCATAACCTGTCCGGACGCAATTGCCGTGTGCAGTTCAATGGTGCTCCCGAATAATTTCAAGATTGGAGAAAGCAATGGCTGAAGCAAAAGTGTTGAGCGGGGCTGGCCTGCGGGGCCAAGTCGCCGGGCAGACTGCGTTGTCGACCGTCGGCCAAGAAGGCGCTGGCCTGACGTACCGTGGCTATGACGTGCGTGAACTGGCCGCCGAGGCGCGTTTCGAAGAAGTGGCGTATCTGCTGCTGTATGGCGAATTGCCGACTACAACCCAATTGGCTGCTTACTTGAAGAAGCTGCAAGGTCTGCGTGATTTGCCGCAAGCCTTGAAGGAAGTGCTAGAGCGCATTCCTGCCGACACCCATCCGATGGACGTGATGCGCACCGGCGCGTCGATGCTCGGTACGCTAGAGCCGGAAGCGAGCTTCGACCAGCAACGTGACAGCACTGACCGACTGTTGGCGGCGTTCCCGGCGATCATGTGCTACTGGTACCGTTTCAGCCACGATGGCGTTCGCCTGAACTGCGTGACAGACGAAGAATCCATCGGCGGGCATTTCCTGCAGTTGCTGCTGGATAAAAAACCTAGCGAACTGCACCGTAAAGTGATGGACGTATCACTGATTCTCTACGCCGAACACGAATTCAACGCCTCGACCTTCACCGCGCGAGTCTGTGCCTCGACCCTGTCGGACCTTTATTCGTGCATCACTGCCGCCATCGGCACCTTGCGCGGACCGTTGCATGGCGGCGCCAACGAAGCTGCCATGGAAATGATCGAGCGCTTCGGTTCGGCTGAAGAGGCGGTCAAAGGCACGCTGGCGATGCTGGAGCGCAAAGACAAGATCATGGGCTTCGGTCACGCGATCTATAAAATCTCCGATCCGCGTAACGAAGTGATCAAAGGCTGGGCGAAAAAGCTCGCCGACGAAGCGGGTGACACTGTTCTGTACCCGGTCTCCGAAGCTATCGACAAAACCATGTGGGAGCAGAAAAAACTGTTTCCGAATGCTGATTTTTACCACGCCTCGACGTACCACTTCATGGGCATTCCAACCAAGCTGTTCACGCCGATCTTTGTCTGCTCGCGCCTGACAGGCTGGGCGGCTCACGTCTTCGAACAGCGTGCCAACAACCGTATTATCCGTCCAAGCGCCGAGTACATCGGTGTCGAGCAGCGCAAGTTCGTGCCAATCGAACAACGCTGATCGGGAGCAGGGGAGTGGTGCAATGCTGTACCGCTCCCTGACCCTTTGGCCCCGATCCTTGAATAAAGCCCGTGATTGAGTCCCCATCGCCATGAATAGTGAATTTCGCAAGAACCTGCCCGGCACCCGGCTGGATTATTTCGACACCCGCGCTGCGGTGGAGGCCATCAAGCCGGGGGCCTACGACACGCTGCCGTACACCTCCCGCGTGTTTGCCGAAAACCTGGTGCGCCGTTGTGACCCTGCAACCCTGAACGCATCGTTGGGCCAGTTGATTGATCGCAAGCGTGATCTCGACTTCCCGTGGTTCCCGGCGCGCGTCGTCTGCCACGATATTCTTGGGCAAACCGCACTGGTCGATCTTGCTGGTTTGCGCGATGCGATTGCTGCCCAAGGTGGTGATCCGGCGTTGGTCAATCCGGTGGTGCCGACACAACTGGTGGTTGACCACTCGCTGGCCGTCGAGCATGGCGGTTTTGAGAAGGATGCGTTTGAAAAGAACCGTTCGATTGAAGACCGTCGCAACGAAGACCGCTTTCACTTCATCAACTGGACCAAGAAAGCCTTCAAGAACATCGACGTGATTCCACCCGGTAACGGCATCTTGCACCAGATCAACCTTGAGCGGATGTCGCCGGTGATTCAGGTGCTCAATGGCGTGGCGTTCCCAGACACGTTGGTTGGCACCGACAGCCACACGCCGATGGTTGATGCGCTTGGCGTGATCGCCATTGGCGTCGGCGGCCTTGAAGCTGAAAGCGTTATGCTCGGTCGCGCCTCATGGATGCGCCTGCCGGATATCATCGGTGTTGAACTCAGCGGCAAGCCGCAAGAAGGGATCACCGCCACCGACATCGTATTGGCTCTGACCGAGTTCCTGCGCAACCAAAAAGTCGTCTCGTCTTATCTGGAATTTTACGGCGTGGGCGCTTCGCACCTGACCTTGGGTGACCGCGCGACCATTTCCAACATGACCCCGGAGTTTGGTTCTACGGCGGCCATGTTCTACATCGACAAACAAACCATCGATTACCTGAAACTCACCGGGCGCGATGATGAACAGGTTCGCTTGGTCGAGTTGTATGCCAAGGAAACCGGTTTGTGGGCCGACAGCCTGAAAAACGCCGAATACGAGCGCGTGATTTCTTTCGACCTGTCCAGCGTAGTGCGTAACATCGCCGGGCCGTCGAACCCGCACAACCGCGTGCCAACCTCTGAATTGGCAGCGCGTGGGATCAGTGGCGTCGTCGAGAATGAACCAGGTTTGATGCCAGATGGCGCGGTGATCATCGCCGCGATCACCAGCTGCACCAACACCAACAACCCGCGCAATATGATTGCCGCCGGGTTGCTGGCACGTAACGCTAACCGCTTGGGCCTGACGCGTAAGCCGTGGGTGAAAACCTCACTGGCGCCCGGCTCGAAAACCGTGACCTTGTATCTCCAGGAAGGTGGTTTGCTCTCGGAGCTGGAACAGCTGGGCTTCGGCGTCGTCGCTTATGCGTGCACCTCGTGCAACGGCATGTCTGGCGCACTGGACCCGGTCATTCAACAGGAAGTAGTGGACCGCAAGCTGTATGCGACAGCGGTATTGTCCGGTAACCGTAACTTTGACGGGCGGATTCACCCGTACGCGCAGCAGGCATTCCTGGCTTCGCCACCGTTGGTGGTCGCCTACGCCATTGCCGGGACGATTCGTTTCGACATTGAAAAAGACGTATTGGGCATCGACGCCGATGGCAATTCGGTGACCTTGAAGGACATCTGGCCGACTGACGAAGAAATCGATTCGGTATTTAAAGCCAGCGTCAAGCCCGCGCAGTTCAATCAGGTCTACATCCCGATGTTCGCCATCCAGGAAGACGACGGCGTCAAAGTGGGTCCGCTTTACGACTGGCGTCCACAAAGTACCTACATCCGTCGTCCGCCGTATTGGGAAGGCGCGCTGGCCGGTGAGCGTACGCTGACCGGTATGCGCCCGCTGGCTGTGCTGCCGGACAACATCACCACTGACCATTTATCGCCGTCCAACGCGATCATGCTCGACAGCGCCGCCGGTGAATACCTGGCGAAAATGGGCCTGCCGGAGGTGGACTTCAACTCTTACGCCACGCACCGCGGTGATCATTTGACCGCACAGCGCGCGACCTTTGCTAACCCGCGCCTGCGTAACGAAATGGCCATGGTCGACGGCAAGCTCAAAGAAGGCTCCCTGACCCGTATCGAGCCTGAAGGTCAGGTCACGCGCATGTGGGAAGCCATCGAAACCTACATGGAGCGCAAGCAGCCGCTGATTATTATTGCTGGCGCGGATTACGGCCAGGGTTCATCCCGCGATTGGGCAGCCAAAGGGGTGCGTTTGGCGGGTGTTGAAGCTATCGCTGCTGAAGGTTTCGAGCGTATTCACCGGACTAATTTGGTGGGCATGGGCGTGTTGCCGCTGGAGTTTAAGCCGGGGGTCAATCGCACCACGCTGGGCATCGACGGCAGTGAAACATTCGACGTGATCGGTGAGCGCATTCCGCGTACCACCCTGACACTGGTGATCAATCGCAAGAACGGCGAGCGACTCGAAGTACCGGTCACCTGCCGTTTGGACACTGCGGAAGAGGCGTCGATCTACGAAGCGGGTGGTGTGCTGCAACGTTTCGCACAAGACTTCCTCGAATCGGCCACGGCTTAAGCCATACAGGACATCTATTCCATGGCTCACCCAGCACAAATCAAGATAGCCGCCACCTACATGCGTGGCGGCACTAGCAAGGGCGTGTTCTTTCGCCTGCAAGACCTGCCCGAAGCGGCACAGATTCCGGGCGCGGCGCGGGATGCGTTGTTGTTGCGGGTGATCGGCAGCCCCGATCCGTACGACAAGCAAATCGATGGCATGGGTGCGGCGACGTCCAGCACCAGCAAGACTGTGATCCTGTCGAAAAGCATCAAGGCTGATCATGACGTCGATTACCTGTTTGGTCAGGTGTCCATCGACAAGCCGTTCGTGGATTGGAGCGGCAACTGCGGCAACCTTTCTGCGGCAGTCGGACCGTTTGCCATCAGCAATGGCCTGGTGGATGCCAGTCGTGTCCCGCACAACGGCGTGGCCATCGTGCGTATCTGGCAAGCCAACATCGGCAAGACGATTATTGCCCATGTGCCGATTACCGATGGCGCGGTGCAGGAAACCGGTGACTTCGAACTGGACGGTGTGACTTTTCCTGCCGCTGAGGTGCAGCTGGAATTCATCAATCCGGCTGCCGAAGAAGAGGGTGCGGGCGGTTCGATGTTTCCCACGGGTAACCTGATCGATGAGCTGGAAGTGCCCGGCGTTGGGACGTTGAAGGTGACGATGATCAATGCAGGCATTCCGACCATATTTGTCAACGCACAAGACATTGGCTATACCGGTACCGAGCTGCAAAGCGATATTAACGGCGACCCCAAGGCGCTCTCGAAGTTCGAGACTATTCGTGCTTACGGCGCGCTGCGTATGGGGCTGATTCAGCACCTTGATGAGGCTGCCACACGTCAGCACACCCCCAAGGTCGCCATTGTCGCGGCACCGGCTGGTTACACGGCGTCCAGCGGCAAGGCAGTCGCCGCCGCTGACGTTGACCTGTTGGTCCGCGCCATGTCCATGGGCAAACTGCACCACGCGATGATGGGTACCGCAGCCGTAGCCATCGGCACAGCAGCGGCGATTTCCGGGACCTTGGTTAACCTCGCGGCAGGTGGAAGTAAGCGCAGTGCCGTGCGTTTCGGTCACCCGTCCGGCACCTTGCGCGTCGGCGCCGAAGCCACTCAGGAAAACGGTGAGTGGAAAGTTACCAAGGCCATCATGAGCCGCAGTGCGCGGGTGTTGATGGAGGGGACGGTGCGAGTGCCTGGTGATGTGATTTAAACCTGAAAAACTTCGCGAACAAGTTCGCTCCTACAGGGGGAATGCGATCCAACTGTGGGAGCGAACTCGTTCGCGAAGAGGCCCGCGCAGACAGCACAATCTATGCATCAAACGGAGGTATTGACGATGAGCGCCAACGTTGAACTAAACAACCGTCCAGACTACGACAAGGTCCTGCAGGACATTGCCGACTATGTGCTGGATTACAAGATCGAATCGAAAGAAGCGCTAAACACCGCGCGCAATTGTTTGATGGATACCTTGGGTTGTGGGTTGTTGGCGCTGCGTTTTCCCGAGTGCACCAAACACTTGGGCCCGATTGTTGAAGGCACTGTCGTCCCTTTCGGCGCTCGCGTCCCCGGTACCAGCTATCGTCTGGACCCGGTCAAGGCTGCGTGGGACATTGGCTGTATCGTTCGCTGGCTTGATTACAACGACACTTGGCTGGCGGCGGAGTGGGGTCATCCTTCGGACAACCTCGGCGGCATTCTTGCGGTGGCGGATCATCTGTCGCAAAAACGCGTGGCCAATGGCGATGCGCCGCTGACCATGCGTGCGGTGTTGGAGGCGATGATCATGGCCCATGAGATTCAAGGCGTGATTGCCCTGGAAAACTCCTTCAACCGTGTGGGTCTTGATCACGTCCTGCTGGTGAAGGTAGCGTCTACTGCTGTGACTGCCAAATTGATGGGGGCTAACCGCGAGCAACTGCTGTCGGCGCTATCCCATGCCTTTGTCGATGGTCAGGCGCTGCGCACCTACCGGCATGCGCCTAACGCGGGCTCGCGTAAATCCTGGGCGGCGGGCGATGCCTCAAGCCGGGGCGTGCGTCTGGCGGACATCGCCATGCGCGGTGAGATGGGCATTCCCGGTGTATTGAGTGCGCCGCAGTGGGGCTTTTACGACGTGTTGTTCAGCCATACCAACAACGACCTGGCGCTTAAACCCGAGGACAAGCGCGCGTTTAGCCTGTCCCAGGCCTACGGCACCTATGTGATGGAAAACGTGCTGTTCAAAATCAGCTTTCCCGCTGAGTTTCATGCCCAGACGGCGTGCGAAGCAGCAGTGACGCTGCACCCGCAGATCAGGAGTCGCCTGAGCGAGATCGACAGAATCGTCATTACCACCCATGAATCAGCGATTCGGATTATTTCCAAGCAGGGCAAACTGGCCAATGCCGCCGACCGTGATCACTGCATTCAGTACATGGTGGCCGTGCCATTGGCCTATGGCGATCTGGTTGCCGAGCAGTACGAAGACGACTTCCACGCCGCGCATCCGATCATTGACCAGCTGCGCGATAAGATGGTGATCGTTGAGGATTCCCGTTATACCCGCGAGTATCTGGAAGCAGATAAACGCTCGATTGCCAACGCAGTTCAGGTGTTTTTCAAGGACGGGTCGAGCACTGAGAAGGTAGAGGTCGAATACCCGATCGGCCACCGCCGGCGCCGCGTTGAAGGTATTCCGTTGCTTGAAGACAAATTCAACAGCAATTTGGCGACTCGGTTCACCGCCCAACGCAGCGCTGAGATCTTTGCGCTGTGTAAAGATCAGGAGATGCTGGAGACCATGCCAGTTAATCGGTTTGTGGATTTGTTCGTGATTTGACCAGTGGGACCGAATTTATTCGGGAAAACATCGTGTCAGGCACAGGCGATGCCGGATGTGAAATTCATTCCCGAATAAATTCGGTCCCACAGGATTTTTGAGTTGCCCAAGTTCGGACGCGGTTATTTAAATCTACGCTCCACGCCTTTTTCCACGAGGATTTTTGCGGAAATCTCTTCTACCGAAAAGTGCGTGGAATTTATATGCGGGATGTTTTCGCGACGGAACAAACTTTCTACTTCGCGCACTTCGAATTCGCATTGCGCGTAGCTGGAATAACGGCTGTTGGGTTTACGTTCGTGACGAATAGCCGTAAGGCGATCTGGATCAATAGTCAGGCCAAATAATTTGCTACGATGCTCCTTGAGCGCGGCAGGCAATTGCAGGCGCTCCATGTCGTCTTCGGTCAGCGGATAATTCGCGGCACGAATCCCGAATTGCATGGCCATATACAGGCAGGTTGGGGTTTTACCGCAGCGTGAGACGCCCACCAGAATCAGGTCGGCCTTGTCGTAATAGTGCGTGCGTGCGCCATCGTCGTTGTCCAGGGCGAAGTTCACCGCCTCGATGCGCTCCATGTAATTGGAGTTGTGTCCGATAGAGTGAGATTTCCCCACTGAGTAGGATGAGTGTGAACTAAGCTCTTGCTCCAGCGGGGCGAGGAATGTCGAAAAGATATCGATCATGAAACCATTGGACGTCGCCAGGACTTCACGAATTTCCTGATTCACAATGGTGTCGAAAATGATCGGTCGAAGCTCGTCCTTGTCCCCGGCGGCGTTGATCTGTTGTACCATTGCGCGCGCCTTTTCGACGCTGTCGATGTAGGGCCGCGTGAACTTGTTGAAGGTTATGTTTTCGAATTGCGCTAACAAGCTTTGACCGAGGGTCTCGGCAGTAATGCCTGTGCCGTCGGAGATAAAGAAAGCAGATCGTTTCATTTGCGCCGGGGCCTTAAGCTGATGTCGATTGTTAGATATGATAGGCCCGCTGGCGGACCTTGAGCGTCGGCATTCTCACTTATTTTGCAGGTCCAGGCCACACACGCTCGGAACCGCTCTTGTAGTTTCAGCGCCCTGAGCTTTTCCCAACACAGTTAGTGGAGAGATCACCTTGGTAGAGTACGTAGTTTCCCTCGATAAGCTCGGCGTCCATGATGTAGAGCACGTGGGGGGCAAGAACGCATCCCTCGGCGAGATGATCAGCAACCTCGCGGGTGCCGGTGTTTCGGTTCCCGGTGGCTTCGCCACTACGGCTCAAGCGTATCGTGATTTTCTTGAGTTAAGCGGTTTGAATGATCAGATCCATGCGGCCCTCGATGCCCTCGATGTCGATGATGTCAACGCGTTGGCCAAGACCGGTGCGCAAATTCGCGCCTGGATCATGGACGCCGAGTTTCCCGAGAAACTCAACGCGGAAATCCGCACTGCCTTCGCCGAACTGTCGGCGGGCAACCCTAATCTGGCCGTCGCCGTGCGCTCTTCGGCCACCGCTGAAGATTTGCCAGACGCCTCGTTCGCGGGCCAGCAAGAAACCTTCCTGAACATCCGCGGCGTTGAAAACGTCATTCGTGCGGCAAAAGAAGTGTTCGCCTCGTTGTTTAACGACCGAGCCATCTCTTATCGCGTGCATCAAGGCTTCGACCACAAGTTGGTCGCGTTGTCGGCTGGCGTGCAGCGCATGGTTCGCTCCGAAACCGGTACTGCTGGCGTTATGTTCACGTTGGACACCGAATCTGGTTTCCGCGACGTCGTGTTCATCACCGGCGCTTACGGCTTGGGCGAAACCGTGGTTCAGGGCGCAGTGAACCCGGACGAGTTCTACGTTCACAAAAACACCCTTGAAGCTGGTCGTCCTGCGATCTTGCGCCGCAACCTGGGCAGCAAGGCGATCATGATGATCTACGGCGACGAAGCCAAGGCCGGTAAATCGGTCAAGGTTATCGATGTACCGCCTGCTGATCGCGCACGGTTCTGTCTGAGCGATGCGGAAGTCAGCGAACTGGCTAAGCAAGCAATGATCATCGAAAAGCACTACAAGTGCCCGATGGACATCGAATGGGCCAAAGACGGTGACGATGGCAAGCTGTACATCGTTCAGGCACGTCCTGAAACCGTGAAAAGCCGTACTTCGGCCAACGTCATGGAGCGTTACCTGCTCAAGGAAACCGGCACTGTATTGGTGGAAGGCCGCGCAATCGGTCAGCGGATCGGCGCCGGTAAGGTGCGGATCATCAAAGATGTTTCCGAGATGGACAAGGTCCAGCCGGGCGACGTGCTCGTGTCGGACATGACTGACCCGGATTGGGAACCAGTGATGAAGCGCGCCAGCGCCATCGTCACTAACCGTGGCGGCCGGACGTGCCATGCGGCAATCATCGCTCGCGAGCTGGGTATTCCGGCAGTTGTGGGCTGCGGCAACGCCACTGAACTGTTGAAAGACGGGCAGGGCGTCACCGTTTCGTGTGCTGAAGGCGACACCGGTTACATCTTCGAGGGTGAGTTGGGCTTCGACATCAAGAAGAATTCTGTTGATGCCATGCCTGATCTGCCGTTCAAAATCATGATGAACGTCGGTAACCCCGACCGCGCATTCGATTTTGCCCAGTTACCCAACGCCGGTGTTGGCTTGGCGCGACTGGAGTTCATCATCAACCGCATGATCGGCGTTCACCCGAAAGCGCTGTTGAATTACGCCGGTTTGCCGCAGGAAATTAAAGACAGCGTCGACAAGCGCATTGCTGGCTACGACGATCCGGTCGGGTTTTACGTCGAGAAACTAGTAGAAGGCATCAGCACCCTCGCTGCTGCGTTCACGCCGAAGAAGGTCATCGTGCGTTTGTCGGACTTCAAGTCCAACGAATACGCCAACTTGATCGGTGGCAAGCTGTACGAGCCAGAAGAAGAAAACCCGATGTTGGGTTTCCGTGGCGCTTCGCGTTATATCAGCGAAAGCTTCCGCGACTGCTTCGAACTGGAATGCCGCGCGCTTAAGCGGGTGCGCAATGATATGGGCCTGACCAACGTCGAAATCATGGTGCCGTTTGTGCGGACCTTGGGCGAAGCGAGCCAGGTCATTGACCTGCTGGCTGCCAACGGTTTGGTACGGGGTGAAAACGGTCTGCGCATCATCATGATGTGCGAATTGCCGTCCAACGCGATTCTGGCTGAAGAGTTTCTTGAATTCTTCGACGGCTTCTCGATTGGCTCCAACGACCTGACCCAGCTGACATTGGGCCTGGATCGTGACTCCGGGATCATCGCCCACCTGTTCGACGAGCGTAACCCTGCGGTCAAAAAGCTCTTGTCCAACGCGATTCAGGCGTGCAACAAGGCTGGAAAATACATCGGTATCTGCGGTCAGGGCCCTTCCGATCACCCGGATCTGGCGCGCTGGTTGATGGATCAAGGCATCGAAAGTGTCTCGCTGAACCCGGACTCCGTCTTGGAAACATGGTTCTTCCTGGCTGAAGAACAAGCTCCGGTCTGATGGGCTCACGAGTGCTGTAGCACGTGCTAAACCCCGGCCCACTTAGGTGGGTCGGTCACATTCTGGTAAGGCGGTTTTCAGGAACCGCCTTTTTTGTGCAAGAGCAATATGCAAAGCAGCAGCGATCTCTTTCCAGTGGCCTTGATCAGCGCCGAACGTCGTGGCGATCTGATTGAGGACGTATACCGTTTAAAACCCGCCAAC
>NZ_JAMFRV010000436.1 GCF_026224925.1 Pseudomonas sp.
AAGTTCGAGGTCTTCAAACATGAACTCGAGAAATTCTTCCTGGCTGATTTGAAACGTAAACTCGTCATTGCCTTCGCCGGAATTACTCGCCTTTCCAGGACCTTTACCGCCTCCGCCCCCCTGCGGACGCGCAATATGCTCGCCGGTCGTAAAGTCTTTGTTGCCGGGATGAACGACGGTTTGTTTGCCGCCGCGGCCATGGTGCAAAACCGGTTCGTCGATATCACGACCGGGAATACTGATCTGTTCGCCGTGTTCCATATCGGTGATGGAGCGGCGGCTGACGGCTTCTTCTACTGCTTTTTTGATGTGATCACGGTACCGCCGCAGGAAGCGCTGGCGGTTCACCGTGCTCTTATTCTTGCCATTAAGACGTCGGTCGATCACATAACTCATACGTGGCCCTCCGGGCAGCTTCAAGTTACAAGCTTCAAGCGCCGAGCTGGAAGCTTAAAGACAAGCGGTCAGCTGCGAAGCTCGCAAACACGCCCACGAGCGCGTGCTTGTGGCTTGCAACTTGTCGCTTGCCGCTGCCTTACTGCGATTTTCTGACCCGCAGGTACCACTCGGACAGCAGCCGTACCTGTTTGTCGGTGTAACCACGCTCGACCATTCGAGTAACGAAGTCGTTGTGCTTTTGTTGATCCTCTTTGCTGGCTTTGGCATTGAAGCTGATGACCGGCAGCAGGTCCTCCGTGTTCGAGAACATTTTTTTCTCGATAACGACCCGCAGCTTCTCGTAGCTGAGCCAGGTTGGATTTTTGCCATTGTTATTGGCGCGGGCACGCAGTACGAAGTTCACGATCTCGTTACGGAAATCCTTCGGATTACTGATGCCGGCGGGCTTCTCGATTTTTTCCAGCTCCTCGTTCAGTGCCACTCGATTAAGAATTTCACCGGTTTCCGGATCGCGGTATTCCTGATCCTGAATCCAGAAGTCTGCGTAAAGCACGTAGCGGTCAAAGATGTTTTGCCCGTATTCGCTGTAGGACTCCAGATACGCAGTCTGGATTTCCTTGCCGATGAACTCGATGTAACGCGGGGCCAAGTACTCTTTGATAAAGCGCAGGTAACGTTCGCGGGTCTCTGCCTGGAATTGTTCCTGCTCGATTTGCTGTTCCAGCACGTACAGCAGGTGCACCGGATTGGCAGCGATCTCGTGCGGGTCAAAGTTGAAGACCTTCGACAGAATCTTGAACGCGAACCGGGTCGACAGGCCGTTCATACCTTCGTCTACGCCGGCGTTATCGCGGTATTCCTGAATCGATTTGGCTTTCGGATCGGTGTCTTTAAGGTTTTCGCCGTCATACACGCGCATCTTCGAATAGATGTTCGAGTTTTCCGGCTCCTTGAGACGCGACAGCGTGGTGAACTGCGCCAGCATCTTCAGGGTGTCGGGCGCGCAATGCGCTTTGGCCAGTGAGCTGTTGAACAGTAGCTTGTCGTAGATCTTGATTTCGTCGCTGACCCGAACGCAGTACGGCACTTTGACGATGTAGATCCGGTCGATAAAGGCTTCGTTGTTCTTGTTGTTGCGGAAACTGTGCCATTCCGATTCGTTGGAGTGGGCCAGCAGGATGCCGGTGAACGGGATAGATCCGAGCCCTTCGGTACTGTTGTAGTTGCCTTCTTGGGTGGCGGTGAGCAGTGGGTGCAAGACCTTGATCGGCGCCTTGAACATTTCGACGAATTCCATCAGGCCCTGGTTGGCCCGGCAGAGTGCGCCAGAGTAGCTGTAGGCGTCGGCGTCGTTTTGTGGGAACTCTTCCAGCTTCCGGATATCGACCTTACCGACCAACGCAGAAATATCCTGGTTGTTTTCATCACCCGGTTCGGTTTTCGCCACGGCGATCTGATTCAGAATCGACGGGTAAAGTTTGACCACTTTGAATTGACTGATGTCGCCCCCGAACTCAGCCAGACGCTTGGTCGCCCACGGCGACATGATCGTATTCAGATAGCGTCGGGGAATGCCGAAGTCCTCTTCGAGAATTTCGCCATCTTCCGTGGCATTGAACAAGCCCAGAGGCGACTCGAAGACCGGTGAGCCCTTGATGGCGTAAAAAGGTACTTTCTCGATCAGTTGTTTGAGCTTTTCAGCCAGCGAAGATTTACCGCCGCCGACGGGACCCAGTAGGTAGAGGATTTGCTTCTTCTCCTCCAGGCCCTGAGCGGCGTGGCGGAAGTAAGAAACGATCTGATCGATGCACTCTTCCATGCCATGAAAGTCTTCGAACGCCGGATAGCGACGAATCACTTTGTTGGAAAAAATGCGAGACAGCCTTGAGTTGGCCGACGTGTCGAGCAACTCAGGCTCACCAATGGCCAGCAGAAGACGCTCTGCTGCAGAGGCGTAAGCGCTGCGGTCGGCTTTGCAGAGCTCCAGATACTCCTGTAACGAGAGCTCTTCCTGGCGTGTTGATTCGAAGCGTTGTTGGAAGTGGCTAAAAATACTCATGACGTCACCTCGCTCGATACGTAGAGCCGGCGGCGGATCGTCAGTCGATGCTGGCAGCAGCTGAAAAACTCAGTTGCTGTTTACCCCCCAGAACACCATAAAGTTACTACCGATGACCCACGCGCCGGTGTACCGGCTCTCCCCTGATTCGGATGGCCTAGGCTAAGGATAGTTCGGAATCACAGTTATCAACGAGTATTGATTGAATAGTCGGGCTAGCCGTTCGTCAGTTTGCTCGCGAGGCCGCACAGGACGTGGCATCGGCGGGAGTAAAAAAAATTATTCCGTAGCGCTTTGAGCGGTTTCATCAGGATAGGTGTTGCGCCACAACTCGAAACCGCCATCCATGCTGTAAACGTCCGAGAAACCTTGCCCGACCAGATAAGCCGCTGCGCTTTGGCTGGAGTTGCCGTGATAGCAGACCACAATAAGCGGTTTGTCCAAGTCGGCTTTCGCGATGAAATCGGCAATGGAAAGGTTATCCAGATGCTGCGCACCAGGGATGTGATTGGCGGCAAATGTTTGCTGGTCACGAACATCGACCAGGACCGCACCCTCTTCGAGTAGCGAGTGAGCGTGTGCCGGTGGGATGCGTTTGAACTCGGTCATGGTGTGGTCTCCTGATGGCGGGCTAAAAATTTGAATTCTAACCCTTGCTGATGATGTGTAGGCCAACTCGCATCGATGAAACCGGATTGGCGTCAGCTAAACCTTTGGCATCGCACTCGCAAGTATGGCGCTCGAGGGTGTCGACGTTAAGTAAGGTCATCGCGCCGCCCCATACACATCCGCTGTCTAGCGCGAAGATGCCAGGTTCGGTGCATTTACCTTCGAGTGCTGCCCAATGACCGAAGATGATTTTCTGGCCTTTGGTTTTGCGATTGTTGTGGCTGAACCACGGGGCGTAACCCGGAAGGGCAGTGCCGAGACCTTCTTTGCTCTTTAGATCAAGTTTGCCGTCACTGGTACAAAAGCGCATGCGGGTGAAATAGTTGGTGATCACCCTTAAGCGCGTTATGCCTTG
Organism: Pseudomonas sp.; assembly: GCF_026224925.1. Classification (GTDB taxonomy): domain Bacteria; phylum Pseudomonadota; class Gammaproteobacteria; order Pseudomonadales; family Pseudomonadaceae; genus Aquipseudomonas. Next base: position 3,483 of record NZ_JAMFRV010000436.1, read on the forward strand.
CAAGTAGGGCTGCCACTTGTCTGGTTCATTACCGTACATACCGTCGAGAAATGGCTCGAACAGATTATCGTCGCGCAGTGCGGCTTCAACCTCTTCGGCGTGCTTGAGCGCCTTGTTTAGTGTCCATTGCGGCGGAATGCCCGCATGAACCATCGCTATTTTGCGCTCGGCGTCGTAGTACATCAGCTTCTGTTGGCGTAACCATTCAAGCAACTGACTGCGGTCCGGCGCTTCAAGTATCTCGCGCAATGTGTCGTTCTTTTTCAGTCGCTCGATGTTGTGGGCAACGGCCAGCAGGTGCAGGTCGTGGTTGCCCAGTACGCACACCAGCGAATCGCGCATGCCGTAGAGGAAGCGCAATGTTTCCAGCGACGCGGGGCCTCGGTTGACCAAATCACCTACTAGCCAGAGACGGTCCTTGCTGGCGTCGAAAGCAACGTGCTCGAGCAAACACTGTAACGGTTCCAGGCAACCTTGCAGGTCACCGACGGCATACACCGCCATTAGTGCAGAGCGCCTGGCATGGCGAGACGAAAGGGGGCAATCACAGCATCGAAACGTTTACCGTCTTCGGCAAGCATCTGATAGCTGCCCTGCATATTGCCGACTTTTGTCGTCATTACAGTGCCGCTGCTGTAGGTATGGCTTTGCCCGGATTTTATCAGCGGCTGCTGACCGACCACGCCGTCGCCACGAACTTCTTCGACATGGCCATCGCCGTCGGTGATCACCCAGTGCCGGGAAAGGAGCTTGGCGGGCAGTTCTCCGCTGTTGTGCACGGTGACCGTATACGCGAAAGCGAAACGATTTTGCTCGGGTTGCGACTGTTCTACGAGAAAGCGCGTAATGACGCTGACGTCGACTTGATAGCGGGGATCGGTCATGCGATGGGCCTTAAAAGCAAAAGCGGAAAAAGCCGGACAATACCGGTGAAGTTCAGTCTAGGGCATTTGCGGGGTAAAAAACCAATGTCGCTGCTAGCTGTGTGCCTGCATTGGGCGTTGATTTCCCGCAAAAATGCCCTTGGGCTTTACTCGACGACGGGTTGATCGCTCAGTTTGTCCGCCAAACGGACAAAGGCTGCAAGGTCCAATTGTTCTGGGCGCAGGCTGCCATCGACGCCAGCGGCAATGATCTCGTCATTGGTCAGCAGGGCTTTAAGCGTATTACGCAGGGTTTTCCTGCGTTGGTTGAAGGCTTCGCGGACTACACGCTCAAGTGCGCGGTGGTCCTTGGCGGGGTGCGGCAAAATCTCGTGGGGCACAAGACGAACAATCGCCGAGTCTACCTTCGGCGGCGGATTGAATGCGCCGGGCCCGACATTGAACAGGTGTTCTACGCGGCAATGGTACTGGACCATGATCGACAGACGACCGTAGTCACCGCCGCCAGGGCCTGCGGCCATACGTTGTACCACTTCCTTTTGCAGCATGAAGTGCATGTCGCGAATCAAGCCCGCGTTTTGCAGTAGCAGGAAAATGAGCGGCGTAGAGATGTTATACGGCAGGTTACCCACCACGCGCAGGCTGCTTGGCGCAGCGTTCAGGCTGGTGAAGTCGAACTTCAACGCATCGCCTTGGTGCAGGTGAAAGTTAGGCTTGCTGCCGAACTGGTGAATCAGGATCGGGATCAAATCCTTGTCCAGTTCAACCACGTCCAGTTGGGCGCCGCTGCTGAGCAGGCCTTCGGTCAGGGCGCCTTGGCCCGGGCCGATTTCAAGTAGGCGATCTTCCGGGCGCGCACGAATAGCGCGCAGGATTTTGTCGATTACACCCGCATCGTGCAGGAAGTTTTGTCCAAAACGCTTACGCGCTTTGTGTTGGAATAACTCGGTCATGAATGGGTCT
>NZ_JAMFRV010000437.1 GCF_026224925.1 Pseudomonas sp.
CGGCTGCAGACCCGCCTCAATGGCGAGCCACTGGAGGAGTACCTCAAGCCCATTGGCGGCGGTTACTTCTTCACCTTGCCCGGTGTCGTCAGCGATCAGGATTACATCGGCCGCTCGCTGCTCGCCACTTCCGCCTCAACAAAAACCGCATGATTCATAACCCTACCCGGAAACGTCCCATGAAAAAGTCGCCTCTCGCATTGATGCTTACCCTTGGCTTGCTCCAGACTCCGTTCGTTTTCGCAGCAACGGCGCCGCTGGATTTGGTAGGACCTGTCTCTGACTACAAGATCTATGTCACCGAACAGCTGGATACCCTGGGCACTGACACCCAGAAGTTCACCGACGCAATCAAGAAAGGCGACCTGGCCACCGCCAAGAAGCTGTACCCGACTACCCGCGTTTCGTATGAGTCCATCGAGCCGATCGCCGAGCTGTTTGACGACCTCGACAAGTCCATCGACTCCCGTGTTGATGACCATGGCGACAACGTGGATGCTGCAGACTTCACCGGCTTCCACCGTATTGAGTACAGCCTGTTCGCCAAGAACACCACCGAAGGCCTCGGCGATTTGGCTGACAAGCTGAATAACGACGTGAAAGACCTGCAAACCCGCGTTGCCGGCCTGACCTTCCCACCTGAGAAAGTCGTCGGCGGTGCTGCTGCGCTGTTGGAGGAAGTGGCCGCGACCAAAATCTCCGGTGAAGAAGACCGTTATAGCCACACCGATCTGTATGACTTCCAGGGCAACATCGACGGCGCGAAGAAAATCGTAGACCTGTTCCGCCCTCAAATCGCCAAGCAAGACAAGGCGTTCGCGGCCAAGGTCGACAAGAACTTCGCTGCGGTCAACAAGATCCTGGCCAAGTACAAAACCAAAGGTGGTGGCTTCGAGACCTATGACAAAGTCACCGCTAACGACCGTAAAGCACTGGTTGGCCCGGTTACTACCTTGGCAGAAGACCTGTCCACATTGCGTGGCAAGCTGGGTCTGAACTAAGGCTGACAGGCTGCATCCTTTTTTGGGATGCACCCGATCAAGGTTTTCTGTGGGACCGAATTTATTCGGGAATAGCGACTCGGTCATCAGTGAAACCACGCCGACTGCTTCCCGAATAGATTCGGTCCTACAGGTGGATTGCGTCCAGTTCAGGTCGCGCTATCAATTAACTCCCGCTAAACCAGTTGTAGCCCTGATCTTCCCAGTACCCGCCAGGGTAGTCATTCGTCACAAACAGCTCGACGATGTGTTTGGGATTCTTGAACCCCAGCTTGGTCGGCACCCTCACCCGCAACGGATAACCATAATCGGGCGGCAACGCTACTTCGCCGAAGTCCAGCGCCAGTAGGGTTTGGGGATGCAAGGCGGTCGGCATGTCCAGGCTTGAGTAGTACTTGTCGGCGCATTTAAAGCCGACGAACTTGGCTGTGGTGTCTGCACCGATGTGCTCAAGAAATGTGCGTAACGGCACCCCGCCCCACTGTCCAATTGCGCTCCAGCCTTCGACGCAGATCAACCGCGTGATGTCGGTGCGTTGTGGCAGCTTACGCAAACCGTCCAGGGTCCATGCTTGTTTGTCCCGTACCAACCCGGACACCGCCAGGCTGTAGGTCGAGATATCCAAGTCCGGAACGTTGTACTCAGGGTAAAACGCATTGAACGGAAACGGGTTAGTGAGTTTCGACTTGTCGTACGTTGGCGCCAAGCGTTGCCCGCTGAACAGCCACGCCTGAACCCGATCATTCCAGCGCGACATGGCCCACAGGGTTTTATCCACTGCGTCATCGCCTTCCAGGTTGCAACCGGTGAGCATCGATACCGCGCCGAGGGTCAGGCCTGCGCGCAGAAACGAGCGGCGTTGAAGTTTGAACAATTGAGTTTGCTGCGCCGGCTCAAGGATGATCCGAGGCGGCCGCTGCTTGGGGTCAGTCATTGGAGTTCTCCCGAGTACCGCCGGTAATCATCGGCAAAAAAGTCCGCGGCACCAGCAGCACCAACACCAAGTGAACGACGACAAACGCGCCGATCCCGGCCATGGCACCAAAGTGTACGAAGCGAGCGAAGTCATATCCGCCAAACAGATTGACCAGCCCCTGAAGCTGAATCGGTTTCCAAATGGATAATCCAGACAGCACCACCAACACGCCTAACGCCAGAACCAGCCAATACATCAGCCGTTGCACCGCGTTATAACGCCCGTGCTGATGCGCCAGACGCAAACGTAACGCATCGATAAAGTCGCGCTTGACTGCGCTGACGGTGACCGGCAATAAGTCACGTTTGAAATGGCGGCTGAACACGCCATACAACACATAGATCAGGCCGTTGACCACCAGTAGCCACATGACCGCCAAGTGCCAGGCAATCGAGCCACCGAGCCACCCACCCAAGGTAATGCTGCGTGGGAAATTGAACGAAAATAACGGCGAAGCGTTATAGATACCCCAGCCGCTCATGAACATGCCAACCATGCCAATCGCGTTCAACCAATGCGTGAGACGCACTGGCCAGGGGTGGATACGTCGAGTGCTCATGACTGCCTCCTTTGCTATGACTGATCGAACGTCTTCGCGAATGAACCGGGCAATGTTAGATCCTCTGTAGGAGCTGCCCTATCCCTGTGGGAGCGAATTCATTCGCGAAGAAAGCGGCGCGGTATTGACTCTGCACCGCCCGCATTCAGATTACATCGGTGGTGCGAAACCGTCTTTACCGACTGCTATACCGCGCGCAGATTTACCGTCTTCAGATGGGAACAATACGATTTTGGCACCGGCGACCAATTGCGCACGCTCGCCTGGCTGAACATAAGCGATTGGCACGTCACTTGGTACAACCAGTTGCTTCTCACCACCTTTGTACATCACGGTCATGGTCCGGCCGCTGGTGCCGGTGACTTTGCCCACGGTGCCATTGGTCATGGTGCCGGTGCTGCCATCAGCATTTTCCCAGCCATAGTGACCTTCGCCGCTGCCTTTTAGACTAGCTTCGAACACGGTCACTTCTAACGCTTTCAAGGTGCCGTCTGGTTGGGCCGCAGCGGCTGAACCGACAAAGCTATCGGCCTTGATCGAGTCAAGACTGGTCTTCGAGATCACGCGAATCGCGGTTTTATCGGTCAGCGCAACGGTTTCATGCTTACCGGCGCGGTCGGTGAAATTCAAGGTGTCAGCCTGCACGCTATCGATGGTGCCGCGCATGGGTTTGACGACCGGCATGTCTGCGGCTTGAGCCATAACGGCCGCGCTGAGCAAAAGAAGGCCGAAGGTGGTGGACAGTGCAATCTTCATGTCATTACCTGATTGGGTTGAATAGACGATCATCTTCGCCCCGGAACCGGCGCTGTACCATGACCGGCAAATGACATTTTTGTCATTTGGCACCCACCCTTGGCGGATGACAAAAATGTCACCGACACCCGCCCGACACTTGGTTAAACTCCAGATCCGTCGCGCATTTCGAGATCGTTAACCCGCGCCGATCACGCCCAACGCTCCTCGTTGGAAGGAGCCACGCCCCATGCACATCTTGCTCATCGAAGACGACAGCAAAACCGGCGAGTACCTGAAAAAGGGCCTCGGTGAGTCCGGCTATAAAGTCGACTGGGCGCAACATGGCGCCGACGGTCTGCACATGGCCCTCGAACAGCGCTACGACTTGATCGTGCTCGACGTAATGTTGCCGGGCATCGACGGCTGGCAGATCATCGAAGTACTGCGCGCCAAACAAGATGTGCCCGTGCTGTTTCTGACCGCACGCGACCAGTTGCAGGACCGCATTCGCGGCTTGGAACTGGGAGCTGACGATTACCTGATCAAGCCGTTTTCCTTCACCGAACTGCTGCTGCGTATTCGTACCGTGTTGCGCCGGGGCGTGGTTCGCGAGCTAGACCATTTCCATATAGCCGACCTGGAGCTGGACCTGTTGCGCCGTCGCGTCACCCGCCAACAACAGGTCATCGTGCTGACCAACAAAGAGTTCGCCCTGCTGCATCTCCTGTTGCGCCGTGAAGGCGATGTATTGTCTCGGGCGCAAATTGCCTCGGAGGTCTGGGACATGAATTTTGACAGCGACACCAACGTAGTGGATGTGGCGATCAAACGCCTGCGCAGCAAAATCGATTTGCCCTATCCGGTAAAACTCATCCATACCGTGCGTGGCATTGGTTACGTCTGCGAGGTACGACCATGCGCGCCCGACGTCAGCCATCCCTGACCCTGCGCGCCTCGCTGGCGTTTGCGCTAGTCGCCATGATCACGGTGGCGGGTGCGGGGGTTTACTTGTATGAGTCGATCAAAGAAACGGTGATGTTGCGCAGCGATCACGCCGTGCTGGCGCGGCTCGATCACTTTCGTAAGTTGCTGCGTTACGACCTGACTATTGAGAAGCTCAAGAGCAGCCCGCAACTGTTCGAGAACATGCTCGACAACGAAGAAGACATTTTTATCATTGCCGAGCCGGGCAAGCCCCCGGTGATTTCGGTCAACCCGCTGCATGCCCCACTGCCGCCATTGCCGGTGGTGGGCCAGGATCGAGCGCTGACCGAAGCTGATCTGCGCAGCGGCATGAGCCTGGAAGGCGTGCCCTTGCGTGCGGCTTCGGCACAAATACTCTCGGGAGGTACCGAGGTGTACTTGGTGGCGGCCCACGTGATGGCCAAGGAAATGGCCATGCTCGCCACCTTCCGCCAACGCCTTTATGCCGCCGTGACCTTGGCCTTCGTCGCTACCGCCTTGCTCGGTTACTTGCTGCTGCATCGAGGTTTGCGGCCATTGCGGCGCATGGCCGCCCACGCGGCCGACATTACACCGGCGCGGCTGGACAGCCGCCTCGATGGGCAGGACACGCCCATTGAATTGCACCAACTCAGCGAAGCCTTCAACGCCATGCTTGATCGGTTGTCGGACGGTTATCAACGCTTGATGCAGTTCTCCGCCGACCTGGCACACGAGATTCGCACACCGGTGGGTTCGTTGATGGGGCACTGCCAGGTAGCGCTTCGACAAACCCGCAGCGTTGATGAATACCAAGCGCTGTTGGCCTCGAACCTGGAAGAGCTGGAACGTATCTCGCGGCTGGTGGAAAGCATCCTATTCTTGGCCCGGGCCGATGAGGCTCAGTCTGTGCTGCAGCGCCAGCCCTTGAATCTGGAAGACGAAATGCAGCGCGTGGCAGGGTACTTTGAGGGCTTGGCCGAAGAGCGTCAGCTTACGATTCATACGGCTGGCAGCGGCACCTTGAACGCCGACCCTATTCTGCTGCGCAGGGCGCTGAGCAATTTGGTGGCCAACGCGATTCGCTATGCCGACGAGGGCAGCGAAGTGTTGGTGTTGGTCGAGCAACGTCATCGAGAGTGGCTGATACAGGTCGAAAATCATGGCCCCGTATTGGCGGCGGCAGCCTTGACCAAACTCTTCGACCGCTTCTATCGCGGCGACGCTTCCCGTCACCAAAGCTCCGACTCCAACGGCCTAGGCCTGGCCATCGTAGCCGCCATCATGCACCTGCACGGCGGACGGGTTGAAGTAACTCAGCCAGCGCAAGGCCGCATAAGGTTCGCTCTGGGGTTTCCTGCTTGATAACCGCATAAAGCCAGCCCAAAGGTGTGTGGATTATCCAAATCTGGCGCCATCCCGAGACTCAGTGGGACCGAACTTGTTCGGGAAGGCCACAACACGGTCTGAACCTTACCGCTGATACCGCCTAACTACGCTGCTAACCCCCAAGATATGGCCTTTGATGGCGGCCCGAAATTCATCACCCGTCAACCCCGGCTTCAACGCGTCGTGAGCCAAATCCAACGCATACAGCTGAATCACGAAGTGATGGGGACTGTCACCGGGCGGCGGGCACGGGCCCATGTAATCCGTAGTACCCCGCGTGTTCACCCCGCCCATCCCTTCAAGCTTCGATTCGCCGCCGACACCGGTGGCGATCTCTGCAAGACTGAAAGGCAGCCCATAACGCAACCAGTGATCGACGCCCAGCCCCTTCTGTCCGTCCGGGTCGTGCATTACCAATGCAAAACTTTGTGTGCCCGGTGGCGGGTTACTCCAGTACAGCGCTGGCGAAACGTTTTTGCCGCCGCAACCATTGGCCATGGCGGCATTGTCCGGGGAGAAAAACGCATTGTCTTCAGCGTCTGGCATGGCCAAGGTGAAGTGCGGTTGCGCGGCCTGCGCACTCATCTGCATGCACAAGGCCAATGCCCCAGCAATCATCCAGCTTCGGGTGGCAACGTTTCGAAATGAACGAGTCATGCGGGTTACCTGTCGATAGCAAGCTTTGGGGAGTCGGGTGCGGAATATCACGCATTCCATAGATGAACCGTTGGACTGCCGGACCCTGTGCAAATTCATCCGGTCAGTCAGCAAAAATGCCGGTTGACGTCACAGCAACACTGTTACAAAATATTTGTTAGCATCCTAATAATATCACCGTCAACAATTATCTATTGGCAACCCAATGACCCTTGATCTACTGCAAATGAGCATCAGCAGCAGCATCGTCGCCGCGTCCCGTCATTGGCGTCGGATTTGCCAAAACACCTTGGTCAACTATCGCGTCTCCGAAGCCTGTGCGATGCCGCTGCTGATGATATTGCGTTTGGGTGATGGCGTGCGCCAAGTGACTGTAGCTCAGGCTGCGGGACTCGAAAGCCCGTCGTTGGTGCGTTTGCTTGATCAGTTGTGTGCCGCCCAGATTGTCCTTCGTACTGAAGACCCTACCGACCGCCGCGCCAAAACATTAAGCCTGACCGACAGCGGCCGCGCCTTGGCCTTGTCCATTGAAACCGAACTGCAAAGCCTACGCCGCAAGGTGTTGAAAAACGTCGAAGTCGAGGATCTGGAAGCTACCTTGCGCGTTTTAAAGGCGTTTGAAGAGGCTGGCCATCAGGGCGTGGAGTGGTTGCCGTGAAAGGTTTTTTTGCCAGCGTGCCGCCCGCACGGGACTGGTTCTTCGGTCTGCGCACGTTCGCTGCGTCGATGGTAGCGCTGTACATCGCCTTGATCATGGAAATGCCCCGGCCTTACTGGGCAATGGCGACGGTGTATATCGTCTCCAGCCCCTTCGTCGGCCCGACCAGTTCCAAAGCTCTTTACCGCGCAGTCGGCACTTTTGCCGGGGCGGCGGCGGCCGTATTTTTTGTACCACTGTTCGTGCAAACCCCAATCCTGCTGGCGATTGTGATTGCGCTATGGACCGGCACCTTGCTGTTCCTTTCGTTGCACCTGCGTACCGCCAACAGTTACGCGCTGATGCTTGCCGGTTACACCCTGCCGCTGATTGCCTTTCCGGTGGTGGATAACCCGCTGGCAGTGTTTGACATTGCTGTGGCACGCACCGAAGAAATTTTACTCGGTATCGTCTGCGCGGCAGTGGTCGGGGCAATGTTCTGGCCGCGGCACCTGGCCCCAGTGGTAATGGACACTGCGAACAAATGTTTGCCGACGCCTCAGCCTACAGCGAGCGGTTTCTCACGCGTAATCAGCAGTCCGAAGAGATCGGCTCATTGCGGGCAGCGATGGTCGGCAGCTTCAACTCCCTGGAATTGATGATTGGCCAACTGTCCCATGAAGGGGTAGGCCCGCAAAGCGTGCGTAACAGTAAAGAACTGCGCGGGCGAATGATTCATTTATTGCCGGTGATCGATTCACTGGACGACGCCCTATGGGCAGTCGAACGGCGTACGCCGGAGCTGCTGGCGCCGCTGCAGTTGGCGTTGAACGAAGCGCACCTATGGCTGAAGGGCACCAACGAAAGCGCGGCTGTGGATAAGTGGGAGGCTTTACGCGCCAAACTCGAACAACTGCAGCCAAGCCCCGCGCAGCTGGATGATCGTCATCAATTACTGCTGTCTAACGCCCTGTACCGGTTGGGCGAGTGGGTGGATTTGTGGCAAGACTGCCGCAGCCTGCAACATGCCCTGCGTAACGACGACCAATCAGCATGGCGCGCCGTGTATCGACACTGGCGGCTGGGCCGCCTGACGCCCTTTATTGACCGCGGCCTGATGTTGTATTCGGTGCTTTCCGGGGTAGCAGCCATTATCGTTGCTTCAGTATTGTGGATTCTGTTGGGCTGGCCCGAAGGTGGCAGCGCAGTGATTCTCGCGGCTGTTTCCTGTAGTTTCTTTGCGGCCATGGATGACCCGGCGCCGCAAATCTATCGGTTCTTTTTCTGGACCACGGTGGCGGTCATCCTGTCCAGCCTGTACTTGTTTGTAGTACTGCCAAACATCAACGATTTTCCGATGCTGGTCCTCGCGTTTGCCGTTCCTTTTATCTGGATCGCTACGCTGACCGTACAGCCGCGCTTCTATCTGGGCACCTTGCTGACACTGGTCAACACGGCAACCTTCATCAGTATCCAAGGCACCTACGACACTGACTTTCTGGTGTTCATAAACAACAACATGGCCGGGCCTATCGGTCTGTTGTTCGCCTTTGTCTGGACCTTGGTGGTACGGCCGTTCGGTGTTGAATTCGCGGCCAAGCGCTTGACTCGTTTCGGCTGGCGCGACATTGCCAGCCTCAGCCAACCGGCTACGCTGTCCGAGCACAGGAAGATGGCCGTGAAGATGCTCGACCGTCTGATGCAGCATTTGCCTCGCCTGACCATCACCGCACAAGACAGCGGCATCGCCCTGCGCGAACTGCGCGTCACTCTCAATATGCTGGATTTACTGGCGTACCTGCCCCGCTTGCACCCAGTACAGCAAAGCCTGCTGCGACAAGTCATCGACGACGTCGGCGCCTATTTTCAAGCGTGCCTTGACGCTCGCCAGCGCTTGCCGACGCCCAAGGGCTTGTTGATGACCATGGACCGGGCACGCCGCTCGATGACATTTGAATGGATGGGCGACGATCCGACTCGCATTCATTTACTGCATGCCCTCAGCGGTTTGCGTCTGGCGTTACTGCCTGGCGTCGAGATTGTCACCGCAGGCGAATTCGAAGAACAACCGCCCTATGGAATCGACGGAGCGCCGCTATGATCGGTGATGTGGACATCAGTGGGATATTCTTGCCCACACTGCTGGTAGTGATGGGTATCACGTACGTGCTTTACCTGGGGGTGCATGCGCTACTCAACCGCGCCCACTTTTATCGTCTGGTCTGGCACCGGGCTTTGTTCAACGTAGGTCTATACGCTCTGCTGCTTGGCGCGGTGGATACTCTCAGTCGATACCTGATGAAATGAAAAAACCCTTACTGACTTTGGGCCGTGTAGTCCTGACCCTGCTGATTGTGATTTTTGCCAGCGTCGTCATCTGGCGCATGGTGATGTACTACATGTTCGCACCATGGACACGGGACGGGCATATCCGCGCTGACGTGGTGCAGATCGCCCCTGACGTTTCAGGGCTGATCCAGCAAGTCGACGTTGTGGATAACCAGGTTGTGAGCAAAGGCCAAGTGCTGTTCACCATCGACCAGGACCGTTTCCGTCTGGCCCTGCGCCAAGCCAAAGCCACGGTTGCCGAGCGCCAGGAAGCCTATGAACAGGCCCGTCGCGAAAACAAACGTAACCACGGTTTGGGCAATCTGGTCGCTCAGGAACAACTGGAAGAAAGCCAGTCCCGCGAGGCTCGTGGCCTTGCGGCTTTAAGCGAGGCGCAAGTGGCAGTGGACGCTGCGCAATTGAACCTTGATCGCTCGGTGATTCGCAGCCCTGTGGATGGCTACCTCAACGACCGTGCCCCGCGAGCGCAAGAGTTTGTCACCGCAGGCCGTGCCGTGCTGTCGGTGGTTGACGGTACGTCATTTCACATCGACGGCTACTTCGAAGAAACCAAACTGGCCGGGATTCATATCGGCCAGTCTGTGGATATCCGTGTGATCGGTGACCACACACGTTTGCGCGGCCATGTGCAGAGCATCGTCGCCGGTATTGAGGACCGTGATCGAACCAGCGGCAGCAACCTGCTGCCCAACGTCAATCCGGCGTTTAGCTGGGTGCGTCTGGCGCAGCGAATTCCTGTACGCATCGCCTTCGACAGCGTTCCCGATGACTTCCGCATGATTGCCGGCCGTACCGCCACCGTGTCGATGATCGACGATGCCGACCTTGCGGCGCATGACGCCAAAGACAAGGAAGCGAAGAAATGAAGCACGGCGTTCGATTAACGGCGCTCGCGTTGAGCCTGATGTTGTCCGCCTGCCAAATCGTCGGCCCGGATTATCACTTACCCAAAGATGCAGCACTCAACCGCCCGGACTTGCAAGGCGAACTGGCAGGCAAAGGCGTCGATGCCATTTCCGCTCCAGTCCCGGAAGATTGGTGGCGGCTGTATCAGGATCAGCGCCTTGACCAGTTGATTGAGCAAGCAATGCTCGCCAACACCGACTTGCGCGTCGCCGCCGCCAACCTGCTGCGAGCACGTCGGCAAGTAGAAGAAGCACAGGCGGCGGGCGGCTTTCACAGCAGCGTGACACTCGGCGCACAGCGCTTGCAGGAGTCAGGCGAAGCGTATTTGTTGACGGAGAAAGTCCCGGTGGCCAATGTCGGTGACGTCGGCATCAGCACGTCTTATCAATTCGATTTGTTTGGCACCCTGCAACGCGGCATTGAGGCAGCACAAGCCAACGCCGATGCCACCCAAGCCGCCTCCGACATTGCGCGTATCACCTTGGTCGCCGATGTAGTGCGGGCCTATACCCAAGTCTGCGCGGCCAACGAAGAACAGGGCATCGCCCAGCAATCGCTGGACCTGCAACATGAAAGCCTGAAGCTGACACAGCGTCTGCGCGACGCTGGACGTGGCGATGAAACCCAGGTCACCCGTTCGCAAACCCAATTCAAGTCCTTGGGCGCCGAGTTGCCGCGTTACACGGCAGCGCGACAATCGGGGCTGTTTCAGTTGTCGATGCTGCTGGCTAAACCTCTCGATCAGTTACCGACAGGTGTTGCCACCTGCAAAGAACTGCCACACATCGCGCAAGTCATGCCAGTGGGCGATGGCGCAGCGCTGCTGAAACGTCGTCCGGATGTGCGTCAGGCCGAACGTCGATTGGCGGTGGCGACTGCCGGTATCGGCGTGGCCACAGGCGAGTTGTACCCGGATATCTCAATCGGCGCGACAATTGGCTCGGTGGGTATTCTCGACGACATCGGCAAACCGGCAACCAACCGCTGGGGCTTTGGCCCGTTGCTGAACTGGACGGTCCCGGCAAACGGTTCACGGGCGCGGATTCATGAAGCCGAAGCTTCAACCCAAGCCGCGCTGGCACGCTTCGACGGTACGGTGCTGAACGCCATCCGCGAAACCCAGACCAGCCTGGCGCAATACACCGCCCTGCTGGAACGCCGCGACGCGCTCGCCGATGCCCAACAATCTGCGCAACAAGCGGCGGACCAAACCCACCGGTTCTTCAAAGCTGGACGGGCTTCGTTCCTCGCCGACCTGCAAGCTACCCGCACCTATACCGACGTCCGCGCGCAACTGGCATCGGCCAACACCCAGGTTGCCATGGGCCAGATCGACCTGTTCCTGGCGCTGGGCGGTGGCTGGGAGAGTGCCCGGAAGTAAGCAGAGGGTTTGGATACCCTGTGGGACCGAATTCATTCGAGAAAATAGCACCGCGGTCATCTTGAAAGACCGAGGTGCTGCCTTCGCGAACAAGTTCGCTCCCACCGGGATCGGGTTTTACCTGTCGGATTATCAGGTTGATGGAATTCCGGTGGGACCGAACGTATTCACGAAGGGGCCCTTGCTGACACCCTACCCCTGCTTGAAACACCTAAACTTTGAACCACTCCCAAATCCCGTTGCCCGAGTCAATATCACTCCACAACAGGAGATTTTCATGCGCACTTTCGATCTGGGTGGCTCATCGGTTCCGGTCATCGGCCAAGGCACGTGGCACATGGGCGAAGACGCAGCGCAACGAAAAGACGAAGTCGCCGCGCTGCGTCTGGGTATTGAGCTGGGCATGACCTTGATTGATACCGCCGAAATGTACGCTGAAGGGGATGCAGAAAGGGTCATCGGCGAAGCCATCGCCGGGCGCCGCGACAGCGTGTACCTGGTGACCAAGGCTTATCCGCACAACTCCAGCCGCAAGGGACTCCCGGCGGCGTGCGAACGTAGTTTGCAGCGCTTGGGCACCGACTATATTGACCTGTATCTGTTGCACTGGCCGGGCCAGTATCCCCTCGAAGAAACCACCGAAGCCTTCGAGCGCTTGCGCGACGCAGGCAAGATCGGACGTTGGGGCGTGTCCAATTTTGATGTAAGCGACATGCTGGAACTCAACAACCCCGCCTGCGCCACCAATCAAGTGCTGTACAACATCGAGCAGCGCGGCGTCGAGTTCGATCTGTTGCCGTGGACTGAAGCCAACGGCATGCCACTCATGGCTTACTGCCCGATTGCCCAAGCTGGGCGCTTACTTAAACATCCGGTGCTGCGCGATATAGCGGCTCGGCATAACGCCACCCCAGCACAAATCTGCCTGGCGTGGGTGCTGCGTAATCCGGGCGTGATTGCCATCCCCAAAGCCGTTGATCCCGAACACTTGCGCCTTAACGCTCGCGCCGCGCAATTGGTGTTGAGCGACGAAGACCTGAGCGCCATTGAAGACGCTTGGCCCGCGCCCATCAAAAAACAACATTTGGCGATGGTGTAAGTACGCGTTAGGCCATGTCGGTGGCATGGCCTCTTATCTAACTGAGTTCAAGTATCTCCTGCAGCGGCCGACTCTGAGGTTATAACCTTCGCGTACGGGACATCCTGATCTCGAAGGGACAAGGACGTCATCATCGCGCGCAGCTCAGGCGCGAAATGCCATCGCCCTTGCTCATGAGATAACGCCTATGTTCTTGCAAAATTCCCTTAGAGCGCAGATTTTGGCGTTGCTCGGTGGCAGCCTGATAGCGACGCTATTGATCGCATTGGCATGCTTTCACTTTCTCTCCGTCGGTGTGCAAAACTACAAAGGCTTGATCGATGGACCGCTACACACCTCGCAATTGCTCGATGAAGCCAACCTTCAGTTCAAGATCCAGGTGCAGGAATGGAAGAACGTTTTGCTGCGCGGCAAACAGCCTGCCGAGCTTAGTAAATACTGGGGCCAGTTCGACGAACGCCAACGTCAGGTGCAAGACATTCTGGGCCAACTCATCACTGCGACCAGCGACGTCCCTGAGCTGAAGTCCAGCATCGAAAAATTGCGTGAGGCGCATCGTTTACTGGGCGTTGATTACCAGAAAGGCCGTGATGCGTTTGTGGCTGCCAACGGCGACCCGACGGTGGGTGATAGCGCGGTAAAAGGCGCGGACCGTGCTGCCAGCGAGCAAATGAGCGCACTGGTCAGCACGTTGCGCGCAGAAGGCAATCGACAATCCGACCTGATCAGCGCCGACGCGAATCGCACGATTTTGCTCGGCATTGTGGTGATGCTCGCCTCGGGGCTGGTGATTGGCGTGTTGAGCCTGTGGCTGGTTAACCGCAACCTGATCGACCCAATTCGACGCTTGATCGAATACGTGGCGCAACTCAGCCAAGGCAAATTTGGTGAGCGCGTCGAAGCCAATCGCCAAGATGAACTGGGCCGCTTAGCGGTTGCAGCGAACACCCTGCGCGACTTTCTGGCAGAAACCTTTAACCGTTTGAAACGCAGTGCTTGCGATTTGGACGGCGCCAGCGGCGAGCTGAATGCAATTGCGCAACTGATTGCTCATGGCACCACCGAACAATTTGACCGTACCGACCAGGTGGCCACGGCAATGAATGAAATGTCTGCCACTGCCCAGGAAGTCGCCCGACACGCAGCCCAGGCCGCCACGGCTGCCGACGACGCGGATCAAAGCGCGCAGCAAGGTGAGCAGGTCATGCGCAGTACTATTACTGCGATTACCCACATGCGCGGGGAAATCTCCAATACCGCGTCGGTGATCCGTCAGTTGGAAACCGACAGCGGACGCATCAGCAAAGTGTTGGAAGTAATTCGCGGCATCGCTGAACAAACCAACCTGCTGGCATTGAACGCGGCCATTGAAGCTGCCCGTGCGGGAGATGCCGGACGTGGATTTGCGGTCGTCGCCGACGAGGTTCGCAGCTTGGCGCAACGCACCGCCGCCTCGACCGCTGAAATCAACCAAATCATCAGCACGGTGCAAACCGGTGCCATTGAAGCGGTGAAGGCCATCGAAAGCGGACAATCGCGCAGCGAAGAAAGCGTGGAACAGGTGACCGAAGCGGGCTTGATGCTGCACCGCATCACCGACGCTGTCGAAGCGATTCGCGACATGAACCGCCAAATCGCCACCGCCGCCGAGGAGCAAACGTCAGTCGCGGAAGATATTTCACGTAACTTGACCGAGATTACACAAATCGCCAGCGCTAACCAGGACAACGTAAAGCGCACTGAAACAGCCAGCCGTCACTTGCAAGGCCTGTCCGGACAACTCAATGAAGTGACAGCGCGATTGAGTTCCTGAAGCAAACGGCAACAAAACTGTAAGAAGCGCTTGCGATGATGCAACCTTGACGAGCCTGTGCCCCTGACAGGCGCTTCCCGGTCAGCGAGCGCTCATGAACCAAAACATTGTGCAAACCCGCCAGGATTCAGACCTGTTCGGACTGATTTACGGATTTCGTTTTCGCCCTGGCGAACGCGGCCAAGAGATCGATTCCGCCGCAGCACTGGAGTGTCTGCGCGCACCTCAAGACCCAGAGCAATTCATCTGGCTGCACCTGAACCTGGCCCACGCGGCGTGCCAGCGCTGGATGAAATCCCATCTCGAACTGCCACAAGAGTTCTTCGAAGCCCTGCACGAAGGCTCGCGTTCGACACGGATCGAACATGTCGACAATTCGTTGCTGGCGGTGGTCAACGACGTGGTATTCGATTTCGGCATGGTCTCTTCGGACATCTCGACCTTGTGGGTATGTACCCGCAGCCATCTGATGATCAGCGCTCGCCAGCAGCCTCTGCATTCGGTGGATCGCCTGCGGCACTCGGTCAAACGGGGCGAGTGTTTTCGCTCGCCCCTGGAACTGCTCACGCATTTGCTCCGCGATCAGGGCGAAGTGCTTGAGCAAATCGTGCGTAAGACCACCCTCAGTGTCGACAAGATTGAAGACCAGTTGCTGTCCTCGCGCCTGAGCGATAACCGCGCCGATCTTGGCAGCAAGCGTCGAGTGTTGGTGCGCTTACATCGCCTGTTGGCGCTGGAACCCGGTTCGCTCATGCGCGTGCTCAATCGCCCGCCGGCCTGGCTGTTGGAAGCCGACGTTCAGGAACTGCGCCAGTCCACCGACGAGTCTGCTTTAGTGATCAGCGATCTCACCGGATTGGGCGAACGGATCAAACTGCTGCAAGAAGAAATCGCCGCCAAGCTCAACGAACAAAGCAACCGCACCCTCTTCACATTGACCGTGGTAACCGTCCTGGCGCTGCCCATCAACATCATTGCGGGTTTCTTCGGCATGAACGTCGGCGGTATTCCACTGGCAACTGACCCCGAAGGGTTTTGGGTGCTGGTGGCATTGGTCGCGACGTTTACCTTGATTGCCGGTCGCTGGGCGTTTCGCAAGCGGGATGATTATTGAGCATTGAACGCTGTGCTGATGTGCAGTGCGGTAGCGCTGCACATCAGTTTACTCAAGCACTCTGAAGAATTTTTAAAGCGGCGGTAGCCAAAAAGCCCGATCGGCTTTTCTGGTCGGGATGACTTCTCACATAGGCGTCAATCCGATTCAAAAGATGCCCCGGAAGCGTGATGTTCAGTTTCTCAGCCTTGCCCATGTATTTGGTTACGTCGATGTCGACCACCGCCCACGTGCAACCAGCGAACTGTGGATTAGCGGCGTGTACGGTGACCCTTTGGGCGATAGGTATAGCTGAACCATCTTCCGCCAAAATCTCCAGATGACCTTCTATCGCCTCTCGGGCCATAGCCATTGCATCATCCAAGTCATCCCCTGCAGAAAAGCATCCAGGAATATCGGGTACTTCGACCCCCCACGCATGCTGGTCATCGCCCGGTAAAATCGCAATCGGGTAAAGCATATTCTCGTCCTCCGAACCCACACGCCGACTCATAAGAGTTGGGCCTGTTTCAGGATGCTGCTTGCTGTCTTGGCCAGTAAATCCTTTTTCGGGTGTGGAATCGTGACCAGTCCAAGCTTAGTCGGATGCTTGAAGTGATGATGACTTCCCTTGACCCTTACCAGATACCAGATACCAGCCGTCAGCCTCTATTTTGCTCATGAGGTGTCGGCTATTCACATGATATTCCCATCCTTAGGCTGGTGGTTACTATAACCACCGAATCTATCTTATCAAGAGGTAAACCAATGTCCTTATGTGTCCAAACTTGCCCAAGCATCTTCCCGACCGCCTGCCATACCGTCGTCACACCATCGTAAATTTGTCACATTTTGTAATGAATATAGGGCGAACTCCCATAAACAGGACTTCGCATCATGCCCAGCCACTCCCTGGCCCCGGACTCGTTGGTCCAGGCCCCGTCCTCCAGACCGCAGATAGACCGCAAGCCGAGCTTGCTGACGTGGATCGTGTTTTTCGCCGTGCTTGGCAGCGGCTTGCTGTTTACTGCCTACAGCCTGATGCAAGACGTGGATGACATGGGCGCGGCGGTGACCACATGGACACCGTTTTTGTTGTTGGGAGTGGCGTTGTTGATCGCCCTGGGATTTGAATTCGTCAATGGTTTCCACGACACCGCCAACGCGGTGGCCACGGTGATTTACACCCATTCACTGCCGCCGAACTTTGCGGTGGCCTGGTCGGGTGTTTTCAACTTTCTCGGCGTGCTGACCTCAAGCGGTGCGGTGGCATTCGGCATCATCGCGCTATTGCCGGTGGAGCTGATTCTGCAAGTCGGCTCGTCGGCCGGGTTCGCGATGATATTCGCCCTGCTGATCGCAGCAATCCTCTGGAACCTTGGCACCTGGTGGCTGGGGCTGCCCGCCTCTTCTTCACATACCCTGATTGGTTCGATCATCGGCGTCGGCGTGGCTAACGCGTTGATGCATGGCCGTGACGGCACCAGTGGTGTCGATTGGAGCCAGGCAATCAAGATAGGTTATTCGCTATTATTGTCGCCGTTGGTCGGTTTTATTTTTGCCGCGTTGGCGCTGGTAGCGATGCGCGTGTTCATCAAAAACCGGGCGCTGTACAAAGCCCCGAAAGGCAACGCGCCGCCACCGCTGTGGATCCGTGGCCTATTGATTCTGACGTGCACCGGCGTGTCGTTCGCCCACGGTTCGAACGACGGGCAAAAAGGCATGGGCCTGATCATGCTGATCCTGGTCGGTACACTGCCGATGGCTTACGCCTTGAACCGCGCAATGCCTGCAGATCAGTCGCTACAGTTCGCCGCAGTGGCACAGGTCACCCAACAAGCTTTAAGCAAAAACATCACCCAGCCCGCCCCCGCCGACCCTCGTCTGGAGCTTTCCACCTACGTACGCACCAAACAAGTAACTCCCAACCTGATCCCAGCCCTGGCCGCAATGACCGGCAAGATCGGCATACAGGTGGGCGACTACGGTTCGCTGTCTAAAGTCCCTGCCGAAGCCACGGCCAACGTACGAAACGACATGTACCTGACGTCGGAAACGATTCGCTTGATCACCGCCAACAAGGTCGGCAATTTCGACACGGATACCCAGGCCAAACTGCAACAGTTCAAGGCGCAAATCGACACCGCCACCCGCTTCATACCGCTGTGGGTAAAAATCGCGGTGGCATTGGCGCTGGGCCTTGGGACCATGGTTGGCTGGAAGCGGATTGTCGTAACCGTCGGCGAAAAGATCGGTAAGACTCATTTGACCTATGCCCAAGGCGCTTCGGCTGAACTGGTAGCAATGCTGACCATCGGCGCGGCGGACATGTATGGGCTACCGGTGTCGACCACTCACGTATTGTCATCGGGTGTTGCCGGGGCCATGGTCGCCAACGGCTCCGGGCTGCAGATGCGTACCTTGCGTAACCTGGCGATGGCCTGGGTATTGACCCTGCCAGCGGCGATGCTGCTGGCGGGCTCGCTTTACTGGTTGTTCACTCAGCTGTTTTGATTGGATTGCCTTGCAACTGATCATCATCAGCCGGATCAGGCGGCACTTCGCCGCTCTGGCTGGTGTCGATGCTCACCACCACCGACACCCCCGGCCGCAGGCGTTTCGCCAGCGGCTGATTGGGTTCAACGGTAATCCGCACCGGTATTCGCTGGGCGATCTTGACGAAGTTACCCGTGGCGTTATCTGCAGGCAGCAGGCTGAATTCCGAGCCAGTGGCCGGTGAAATACGCTGCACTCTGCCCTGCATCTTCTGATCATCCAACGAGTCGACGCTAAACGTCACTGGCTGTCCCAGTTGAACATTGGCCATCTGCGTTTCTTTCATGTTCGCGATGATCCACAGGCGGTCTGGCACCAGCGCCATCAACTGCGCGCCGGAGTTGACATAGGCCCCCAGACGCACGCCGATCTGACCGAGCTGACCGTCACGCGGCGCAATCACGCGGGTGTTGGACAAGTCGATTTGCGCCAGCTCGATGGCGGCTTCGGCGCTGGCCACCGAGGCTTCCAACGAACCGCGATTGACGATCACGGTTTGTAAATCCTGACGTGAGATTTCTAGCGCAGCCTTGGCCTCAGCCACGGCTGCGACGGCCTGGGCGTTATCCGCAAGGGTCACGTCCAGGTCGCGTTTTGACACTGAGCCGTCGGAGATCAACGCTTGATTGCGGCGCAGGTCTGCGCCGCTCTTATTGGCTTGGGCGATGGTGTTGGCCAGCGCGGCCTGACGCTGCAAAATCGTTGCGTCGGCACTGCGCCGTTGCTGCACGTTATTGGCGAGCGCGGCTTTTTGTACCCCGAGTTGCGCGAGCGCCTGATCCAGATGCTGCTTGTAAATTCGGTCATCCAGGCGCACCAGCAGGTCGCCGGCTTTGACGAACTGAAAGTCCTGCACCGGCACTTCGAAAACGTAGCCACTCAACTGCGGACCAATGATCGTTACCTGCCCCCTGACCAAGGCGTTTTCAGTGCTTTGGACGGCGCTGGTGAATGGCGGCAATTGCCAGGCATACAACACGATCAGCACCCCGGCGAGGGCCACGCAACCGAAGATCACCGACGAGATGACCCGCACCCGCAGTGAGCGCGGCTCGGTGGTAGGCGGTGTGGTGATCGGAGCTGGCGCGGGGCCTGTCGCCACGACAGGTGGCGCGCTGATGGGGGTATTGGACTCGGTCATGAAAGTTCGGCGCCATTGGAGTGGACAGAAGACGGTGGGAGTGGCTGTGCAGGCGCATCAAGGGGCTTGGTGGTGAACATCAGCCACATGCTACGGGCGAAAGTCCAGACCATGGTCAAAATCGCGACCAGCGCGATGGTCATGAACACGTCGTTGTACGCGAGCACATTGGCTTCGCGTGTGGCGGCTGCAGCAATCGCCCGAATACCTTGAAGGTTGCGCGCCGACGGGTCGGCGATAGCGGAGGCATAACTGGCGGTCGAGCTTGTCAGCCGAGACTGCACCTGCGCATTGATCAACGTCAGGTGTTCGACGATGTTACTGGAGTGGAACTTCTCCCGAACAATTTGCAGCGTGCCCAACGCAGCTGCGCCTATCAAACCACCAATGTTTTGGGTGATCCCGAACAACACCGAGAAACTGACGAGGTTGCGCGGGTTGGCCAGCACCCCGCTCAGGCCCAACACCATCGTTGGCCCCAAGAAAAAAGTACCACCGAAGGCCAACAAGAATTGACTCAAATACATGTTCGCTGGGCGGGTCAGGTTGGTGGAGAAACTGTCCATGCCACTGCCGACTGCCATGATCGCCAAGGCAATAATCAGCGGTTTGAACAGGTGCAATGGATCAATCGTCAACGCGCTCACCACCAGCCCCGCGACGCTGCCCAACAACATCATGAGGTACAACGTGTGCATTTGCTGGCTGCTCATGTTCAGCGCTTGCAAAAATCCGACAGCACCCGTCGCTTGTTCGGACAGCACGACGCGACTCAGGATCACGCCCAGTGCCAGTCGAAGAATCCGCCCGCTGCCCAGCCAACGGGTGATCAATAGCGGTCTGGCGCGGTTATGTTCAATGGCCAGCCCGGTAACAATTAACACGATGGAGGCCGCCGAGGCCACGCCGATCCAAGGCGCTTCGAACCACCACTCGATTCTGCCCAGCGACAGTACGGCGCAGAGTAAGGCGAAGCCTGGGGCAAGCAAACCGAACGTCAGGAAATCCAAGGGTTCAAAGGCTTTGAAACGGTCACCCGGCGGTAACTTGAGCAGCAATACGCAGCCCAGCGACAACAAGGCCATGCCCAGTTCGAACAAATAAAGCCCGCGCCATTCAGAGATCAATAGCAAATCTTCGGACACCAGCCGCGCCAGCGGTAATGCCAGTTGGGACATGCCCAACCCGAGAACCAACGCCTTGGTTCGCCAACGCTGGGGGAACGCTTGAATCATGTAGTACAAGCCCAGCGAACTAAGCGCCGCACCGACCATCCCGTGTGCCGCACGCACAGCAATCGCCGAACTCCAGTCATTGACGAACAGGTGGCCGAACGTGACCAGCGCGTACAGCACCAAAAAAACTTCAGTAAACGCACGCAAACCGAACTGCTGGCGGAACTTCACTAACAGCAAGTTCATTGAGACGTTGGTCATGACGTAAGCGGCGGGAAGCCAGGCAATCTCTTCGGTGGTGGCGCCCAGCGAGCCTTGCAGGTAAATCAGGTTGGCCACCACCAACGCGTTACCCAAGCCGCCGGTCAGGGCCACGATCACCCCGACAACAGCGAACGCCAGACGTTTTCCGGTGGAGTGCAAAGGCGTCGACGGCGAACCGGGGATACTCGGCCGCTCGTGCGGCGCCCAATTGTGCGGGGTGTATTCGTTCATCGAATGCGCCTGATCAATGCTCTGCTCAAAGTGTTCATGAACTGAGTGAATCCAGATCAGTGAAGCGTGCGCCTAAGCGTAGTGTGTGGGAGCGAAATTGTCAGCGAATGGTTCAATGGGCCCGAGTAAATCGTGAGTCGCTGAAAAAGGCTCTTGACCTTAACCTCGCGGGAAGGTTGATCCTGCGATAGTCAACTTACGCCAGGAGCCCTTGTGATGATCACCCCCTCCACCACCAACCTGTCCATTTCCGGTATGACCTGCGCATCGTGTTCGGGACGCGTTGAGCGGGCGCTGGGCAAGGTCGCCGGGGTCAAGAGTGTCAGCGTCAACCTTGCCACTGAGCGCGCGCGCATTGAGTTCATCGGCCAGGCCGATCCGGCAGCGCTGATCGCCGCGGTCAGCGATGCCGGTTACTCTGCGAGTCCTATCAAAGACCGTCAAAACACGCTGAAGCAGCA
>NZ_JAMFRV010000438.1 GCF_026224925.1 Pseudomonas sp.
CGAGCCGAGCCCTTGAGCACGCCCTCCCCGGCACTGGCAAACGCAATGGTCGGGCGGTGATAACGCTCTTTCATGCGCGAAGCAAGAATGCCGATCACGCCTTGGTGCCAGTCGGTCTCGAACAGGCACAAACCGAACGGCATCGACTCCAGTGGCAGATCCTTGAGCTGGGCTAGCGCCTCGCGCTGCATGCCTTGCTCGATGGACTTTCGATCCTGGTTCAGTTCATCGAGACGCCCGGCCATTTCTCGCGCCAGCGTCTCGTCTTCACACAACAGACACTCGATGCCCAGGCTCATGTCATCCAACCGCCCGGCCGCGTTCAAGCGCGGACCGATGATGAAGCCCAGGTCAGTAGAGGTAATGCGGGCGGCTTCCCGACGCGCAACGTCAAGAATCGCTTTGAGCCCCGGCCGCGCCCGCCCGGCCCGAATTCGCAGCAGGCCCTGGTGCACCAGAATGCGGTTGTTGGCGTCCAGCGGCACGACGTCGGCAACGCTGCCTAAGGCGACCAAGTCCAGCAGTTCACCAAGGTTGGGCTGGGTTTGTTGATTGGCCTCGAAATAACCGGTGTCACGCAGGCGCGCTCGCAACGCCATCAGCACGTAGAAAATCACCCCAACGCCAGCGAGCGCCTTGCTGGGAAACTCACAGCCTGGCTGATTCGGGTTGACGATGGCATCGGCCGCTGGCAATTCGTGGCCAGGTAAGTGGTGATCGGTGACCAGCACCGTCAACCCTGCCGCCTTGGCCGCGGCCACACCCTCGACGCTGGAAATACCATTGTCGACGGTGATCAATAACTGCGGTTGACGTTGCAAGGCAACCGCAACGATTTCCGGGGTCAGGCCGTAGCCATACTCGAACCGGTTGGGCACCAGATAATCGACATGGGCCGCGCCAAACAGACGCAAACCTAATACGCCCACGGTGCTGGCGGTCGCGCCGTCAGCGTCGAAATCGCCAACGATAAGAATGCGCTGGCGTTCTTTCAACGCGATCACCAGCAGATCTACCGCCGCCTCAATGCCTTTGAGCTGCTGATACGGGATCAGTCGCGCCAGGCTCTTGTCCAGTTCGACCTCGGACACTACGCCGCGTGCCGCATACAAGCGCGTCAACAACGGTGGCAGATCGCCGAGGAACGGCAAGGTGTCAGGCAACAGTCGAGCTTCAATACGCATTCGGTTTCCGCTGATTTTTCTATTTTTCTGGCTGAATCTTACTGGCAGTGGGTCGACGGGCGACGTCTGTCAGCCGCGCTCGCCGGTGAGCCACTGCAACTGGACTTCGTGCTGACCACGGTCATCGGTGACGAAAATCGTCCCCTCGCTGATCATGACGTCCCACTTGATAACCCGTGGCATGTCCTTGGCCAGGACTTCCAGAATATCTTGCGGCACGGCAGCGATATTCACGTTTTTCAGGTTTTTCGCGACTGGAATAACCTTGGTTTCCCAGACGCGCAGGCTACCGTAAGCCAGTAAACTCGTGCGCTCAGTACGACGTGATGACCACGTCAGGCGATCAGCGTCTGGCTGGCCGACTTCGATCCAGTGCAATACGCGATCATCAAGGCTTTTTTCCCACAGCGCTGGTTCGTCTACTTCTGACAGACCGCGGCCAAATGATAGCTGTTCGTTGTACCAGAAGGCGTAGGCTAGCAACCGCACGGTCATGCGCTCTTCAGTTTCAGAGGGGTGCCGGGCTATCGTCTGTTTAACGCTCTCATACACTCCACGATCAAGGTCGGTGAGGTTGAGTTCGAATTTGTAGGTCGTGGACGGCTGGGCCATGAACGGGCTTCTAGATGCGGGGAAAGGCGACAAGTCTACCCGATGCAGACCCGAGGTTGTCATAGAGAACAAAGCGCCATCTAAATGGCGCTATAATTCCGTCACTTTTACCCCAATGGAACTCGCAAATGGCGTCTCGCTCCTTGTTGCGTGGCAGATGTAGGCTTAGCGTCGCGCTAATTGCGCTGAGCCTTTTGTGTATCCCGCATACGGTCATGGCTAAAGATACATTGATATGGCTCCTGCGCGACCTTCCTCCGCTGACCATCTTCACCGGTCCGCAGAAGAGCCAAGGCTCCATCGATAAATTGATGCCATTGCTGATTGCACGGATGCCTGAATATGACCACCTGATAATGCACGTTAACCGCGCCCGCGGGCTGCAGATGCTTAAAGAACCCGCGTTCACCTGTGACCCGATGCTGCTCTGGACTGCGGAACGGGCCAAGACCCTTGTTTACTCCATTCCCACCTATGCGACGACCAGTAACGGCATGGTGGTTCGCCGAGAATATCTCAACCGTTTCAGCCCCTTCATCGACAAGGGGCAAATTGATCTTCAGGCCGTGTTAGCCAGTCAATCCATCAAGCTGGGAATAGTCGCCGAACGTAGCTACGGCCCGGTCATTGACCAAATACTTCATACGTCACCGAACAAGGACGTCAGCAGACATTACGGCAACGATGCAGTTGGTAGCCTGTTACAGATGGAACGTCAGGGGCGGCTACAGGCGCTGATCAGCTATTGGCCGGAGGCGCGCTTTCAAGCCTTGCAGCAGAACATCGACCCGGCGGACCTCATCTTCTATCCGATCAAGGGAACACCCAAATACCAATTTGCGCACGTGGCCTGCTCCGACACTGCCAAAGGCCGCGAGGCGATGGAAATCATAAACCGCGAGATGCGCGTATTGCGTCAGACCAAACTCATCGACTTCTATGCCGACTGGCTAGACCCACAATCGCGCGCAGAATATCTGCAGGACGCCCAAGCTTTTTTTGTGACCCCATAGTCACAATCGGGGCCAGCCATCAAATCGCAGACAAAAGAAACCCCGAGTAGTGGGGTACTTACTCGGGGTCAAACCGTGATCCCTCAGGACCAGTACGTCAGGTGCCAATCACCGGAGCACAATGCTTGTACCTGCCGTAATAAATCAGAGCATCGAATGCGTGGAAGGTTCCCGCCGCATTCAATTAAAAGCTTGGAACGAGGTAAAAACTTGCACCTGAGTGGCGTGACGCATGGCCGCCAACACACAGGGTTCTATCCGACCTTCGGAAATCAGCAAGTCACGGTGAAAACCGTCTACGACATCAGTCAGTTGGCGCTTGTCGCGAAGCTGGGCTACACACAGCGTGCGCTCGATCACAATTGCACCGGCCGCATTTCTCAAAGTGACTACGCGTTCGCCATTAGCGCCCGACGGCCCCAGGCTTGCCTGATAAGGTGTCAGGGCTTCAGTAAGCAGTAAGCTGATATTTTCCATCTAGTCACCAGTCGACAGTTTAAATGCAAGGTGCTTATTAATGACCATCGATACGATGAGAAAGTTCTTCCCACGTAAGCGAGGTGATTGCCCACCACTGCAGGCTGAGCGGGACAATGAGCATGCCTGACGACAATGACAGAAAAAAAACAGCACCGTTTGTTCGCCGTGAAGGAGCCTGACTTGAGCGCTGCTACTGATACACCATTGCGCATCATCCTGGCGGACGACCATCCAATTTTCCTGATCGGGCTGCGGGTGGTGCTTGAGCAGCACAGCCAGGCCGAGGTCGTGGCTGAGGCCAGTTCTCCGAACGAACTCATTGATGCTCTAAAGAGCCACAGCTGTGATGTGCTGGTGACCGACTTCATGATGCCCGTCGATGTGCAGAACGACGGATTGCGGTTGTTACAGCGCGTCCGGCGTGATTACCCACAGCTGCCCATCGTGGTCGTGACCATGCTTAACAACGCTGGGCTTTTTCGTTCGATTCTGGCGTTGGGCGTCAATGCATTACTGAGCAAAGCAAGCTTGGCGGGCGAGCTGCCCGCGGCGATCGCGTCCATTCACCAACGCAAAACCTATATCGCAGACTCAGTAACACGAACGCTGCTTGAGGCAGGGGATTTTGGTACAGACACGCTTATTTCTCATGAGCAACTCTCGCCCAAGGAATCTGAAGTACTGCGCCTATTGGCAGC
>NZ_JAMFRV010000439.1 GCF_026224925.1 Pseudomonas sp.
CAACAGGTCCTCTCCTACCAGCTGCGATTGGGCAAAACCCAACGCTCGTAGCTGCTCGGTTCGAGCCCGCTCCATGAATTTCAAATAGTTAACGTAATAAACGATGCCGCCTGCATCGGTGTCCTCGTAATAAACGCGACAGCGATGTACAAACGACTGAACCCCGTTTTGCGCGCGCATACTCTAGTGCTTACTCCCCGGAATGCCAATCCGCCAGACAACTGTTTTTCATTTTTTGCCGCTTATTGCCAGCCTGATCGATGTATCTGCCTGTCAGACCACCAAAACCCCGAATAAATCAGCACGTTGTGCAGTTTATTTAATCGTCTGCGTCATCAACAAAATCACTGGCGACGGGCATTTCACCCATTCGCGATGGAATGTTCAAACCGAAGTGCAGATACGCGTGTCGAGTTACGACCCGCCCACGTGGGGTACGCATGATATAGCCTTGTTGAATCAAATAGGGTTCAAGAACGTCCTCAATGGTATGACGCTCCTCGCTGATGGCGGCAGCAAGACTGTCGACACCCACCGGACCGCCGTCGAACTTCTCGATCATGGTCAGCAGTAGACGCCTGTCCTGGTGGTCAAAGCCACGTTCATCGACATCCAACAGGTTTAGTGCCAGATCAGCGGTCGCTTTGGAGATATGACCATTACCGCGGACTTCCGCGTAATCACGCACGCGACGCAGCAAGCGGTTGGCGATGCGTGGTGTCCCTCGGGCACGTCGGGCGATTTCGAAAGCACCCTCTGCCTCAATGGGCAATCCCAAAATGCCGGCCGAACGAGTAACAATCGTGGCCAGGTCGGCAGTGTTGTAGAACTCAAGGCGCTGGACGATACCGAAGCGGTCACGCAGCGGATTGGTCAGCATGCCCGCTCGGGTGGTCGCCCCGACCAAGGTGAACGGCGGCAGATCAAGCTTGATTGAACGCGCAGCAGGACCTTCGCCAATCATGATGTCGAGCTGAAAGTCTTCCATTGCCGGGTAAAGCACTTCCTCGACAATGGGCGAAAGCCGATGGATTTCGTCGATGAACAGCACATCGTTGGGTTCAAGGTTGGTCAAAATCGCCGCAAGATCACCCGGACGCTCCAGCACAGGCCCCGACGTACTCTTGATCGAGACGCCCATCTCTTGGGCGATGATATGCGCCAAGGTGGTTTTACCCAGACCTGGCGGCCCGAAGATCAGCGTGTGATCCAACGCTTCGTTGCGTCCGCGTGCAGCCTGGATGAACAGCTCCATCTGCTCGCGCACTACCGGCTGGCCAATATAGTCAGCCAGACTCAGCGGACGGATGGCGCGGTCCAATTGTTCGTCCCGGTCGCGGCCGGTCGCGGTTATCAAGCGGTCAGCGTCGATCACTTAAACCATTCCCTTCAAGGCACGTCGAATCAGGTCTTCGCTGCTCAAATTCTTATCCTTGATGGCAGACACCGCTTTACTCGCTTCCTGAGGTTTGTAGCCCAGGGAAATCAAGGCACTGACTGCATCCGACTCAGCCGTCGCCACCTGCGGCGCGGCATTCGGACCATTAGAGACCAGGGTGAAGCTTCCCGGCAATGACTCCCACGCTTTGAATCGGTCTTTGAGTTCGACCAACAGCCGCTCGGCCGTTTTTTTGCCAACCCCCGGAATTCGAGTCAAAGCGGAGGTGTCCTGCGCCTGAACGCAGCGAACAAGTTCGTCCACTTCCAGACCAGACATCAGCGCCAATGCCAGTTTCGGGCCGACGCCGTTAAGGCGGATCAGCTCACGAAACAACTCACGCTCACGTTTTTCGAAAAAACCGTAGAGCAGATGCGCGTCTTCACGTACCACCAAGTGGGTGTGCAAGGTCACAGGCTCGCCCACATGGGGCAGCCGATAGAGCGTACTCATCGGCACCTCCAACTCGTAGCCGACGCCGTTGACATCCAGAACCAGGTGCGGCGGCTGTTTTTCAGCCAGAAAACCGCGTAACCGTCCAATCACGTATCAGATCCTTTCTTATGGCCAGCCGTGGCCTATGTTCAATAAGCCAGTGTTCAACAGTAGCGATCCCGCTGACACAAATAATGGTCGCCATCATTACAGGAGTGACAGGACCACGGGAAAAAAATTAAGCAAATGATGTATCAGAGGCGCAACCGACCGCTGCGGCTTCGAGCAGCGCTAAGCCCGTGGGGTATGAGGCTAGAACGGGTGTGCGCGTGACACAGCGCAATGGCCAGCGCATCGGAAGCATCAATCTGAGGTTTTTGGGTCAGTTTCAGCAAATGCATGACCATCATCATGACTTGTTCTTTATTAGCCGCGCCGGTTCCCGCAACCGCCTGCTTGACCTGGGTCGCAGTATATTCAGCAATTTCCAGGCTCTCTTCGGCGCCCGCTACAATCGCCGCGCCACGTGCCTGACCCAGCTTGAGCGCCGAGTCGGCGTTACGCGCCATAAACACCTTTTCGATGCCCATGGTCACGGGGCCGTACGTCTGAATGACTTCTCGCACGCCGCGATAGACTATTTGTAAGCGTTCGTGCAGCAGACCGCTGCCGGTGCGAATACAACCCGATGCCACATACACGCAGCCGCGGCCCGTGTCTCGCACTACGCCATAACCGGTAATTCGCGAACCGGGGTCGATACCAAGAATAAGAGTCATAACGCCTGCAGCTTAAGAAGTGACGCACAATGCATGCAGCATAAAGGCAGAAGCCGGGGGCCGATAGCGCGCGTTGATCGCGGTGTCGTACCCCCGGCTTCGATTTGAACTGCTGACTGTAGTTTGATCAGCCGAGCTGCTCTAGGACGTCATCCGGAATTTCAGCGTTGGAATAGACGCTTTGCACATCGTCCAGGTCTTCAAGCATGTCGATCAACTTGAGGACCTTTTCGGCGGTGTCCAGATCCAGCACGGCGCTGGTGGTCGGCAACATGACAATTTCTGCGTCGACGGCCTTAAAACCGGCAGCCTCCAACGCATTACGGACCGCATAGAAACCTGTGAACGAGGTAAACACGTCGATGGAGCCATCTTCGTTGCTCACCACGTCGTCGGCGTCCGCTTCCATCGCTGCTTCTATAAGGGTGTCTTCGTCGACACCGGCCGCGAAGGAAATCTGCCCTTTGCGGTCGAACAGATAGGCTACCGAACCATCTGTACCCAGATTGCCACCGCATTTGACGAATGCATGACGAACAGCGGCGGCAGTGCGGTTACGACTGTCGGTCATGGTTTCGACCATGATCGCTACGCCACCTGGGCCGTAGCCTTCGTAACCAAGCTCTTCTACATCGTCACCTTCAGCCGAGCCGGCGCCACGAGCGACCGCACGGTCAATGGTGTCGCGCGTCATGTTGGCGCCAAGTGCCTTGTCCAACGCCAATCGCAAGCGCGGATTGGTGCCTGGATCACCGCCACCCTGACGAGCAGCTACCGTCAGTTCACGGATCCACTTGGTGAAGATCTTGCCTTTCTTGGCATCCTGACGCTCTTTGCGGTGCTTGATGTTCGCCCACTTAGAATGACCTGCCATGTCTCGCTCCGAATTCTTTTGAAACGCTCACACTTTTCGCGCCGCTCATGCGGGCAAAAAGCTTCAACAAATTCTGTTGCCGGACGGATCAGGGCGCATCAGCACTGTGATTGACGACAGTGCGATGCGCCCCGCTCGGCTACTGCTTACTCAGCCTTAGGCTGTTCGCGCAAACGAATGTGCAATTCGCGCAACTGCTTGGCATCCACAACACCAGGAGCTTGGGTCATTACGTCCGCAGCGCTCTGGGTTTTCGGGAACGCGATCACTTCACGAATCGATTGGGCGCCGGTCATCAACATCACCAAGCGGTCCAGACCAAACGCCAGGCCGCCGTGGGGTGGAGCGCCGTACTTCAAAGCGTCCAGCAGGAAGCCGAATTTCTCTTGCTGCTCGTCTTCACTGATGCCCAGCAGACGGAACACCGCTTGTTGCATTTCCTTGCGGTGGATACGGATCGAACCGCCGCCCAACTCAGTGCCGTTAAGCACCATGTCGTAAGCGCGAGACAGGGCCGTCGCTGGGTTGGCCTCGAGTTCCTCCGGGCTGCATTTCGGTGCAGTGAACGGGTGGTGCAATGCCGTGAAGCTGCCGTCGTCGTTCTCTTCGAACATCGGGAAGTCGACAACCCACATCGGTGCCCATTCGCAGGTGTGCAGTTTCAGGTCGTTGCCTACCTTGATCCGCAGCGCGCCAAGGGCTTCGCTGACGATCTTGAATTTGTCGGCACCGAAGAACACGATATCGCCATCGACAGCGCCAACACGGTCGAGAATCACCTTGAGGTTTTCCTCAGGAATGAACTTGACGATAGGCGACTGCAGGCCTTCAGCCCCCTTGGCGCGCTCGTTGACCTTAATGTAAGCCAAGCCTCGGGCACCGTAGATGCTAACGAACTTGGTGTAGTCGTCGATCTGGCTGCGCGGCATGCTGGCACCACCCGGTACACGCAAAGCGGCAACACGGCCCTTCGGATCGTTGGCCGGACCGCTGAACACTTTAAATTCCACGGCGTTCAGTTGATCGGCAACGTCTACCAGCTCTAGGGGGTTACGCAGATCCGGTTTGTCGGAGCCATAACGACGCATGGCTTCGGCGAATGTCATGTGCGGGAAATCACCGAACTCCAGGTCAAGGACTTCCTTGAACAGCTGGCGAATCATCTTCTCGGTGATGCCGATAATGTCTGCTTCGTTAAGGAAGCTGGTCTCGATGTCGATCTGGGTGAATTCCGGCTGACGGTCAGCACGCAGGTCTTCGTCGCGGAAGCATTTGGCGATCTGGTAGTAACGATCAAAACCGGCAACCATCAACAACTGCTTGAACAGCTGTGGCGATTGCGGCAAGGCAAAGAAGCTGCCTGGGTGTGTGCGGCTAGGCACCAGATAGTCACGAGCACCCTCAGGGGTAGCACGGGTCAGGATCGGCGTCTCGACATCGAGGAAGCCGTTCTCATCCAGGTAGCGACGGATGCTGGTAGTGACGCGCGAGCGCAAGCGCAGCTTTTCGGCCATTTCTGGACGACGCAAGTCGATGAAGCGATAACGCAGACGGGTTTCTTCGCCCACGTCAGAGAATTCGTTCAGCGGGAACGGCGGGGTTTCCGATTCGTTCAGCACTTCGAGCTCATAGCCCAGCACTTCAATAGCACCAGACGCCATGTTTGCGTTGACAGCGCCAGCAGGACGCGCGCGCACCTTGCCAGTCACCTTGACCACGTACTCACTGCGCACACGATCGGCGGCGGCGAAAGTATCAGCGCGATCCGGGTCGAACACAACCTGAGCCAAGCCTTCACGATCACGGATATCGAGGAAAATCACCCCGCCGTGGTCACGACGACGGTGGACCCATCCGCAAAGGGTAATTTCCTGACCTTCCAGGCTCTCGTTCAGTTG
>NZ_JAMFRV010000440.1 GCF_026224925.1 Pseudomonas sp.
AGGAACGCTGTTGTGCTGAAGATCGGATTTGTAGTCAGCCAAGTAGGTGGGTGACACCATGCTCTGGAAGCCTGAGGACGTGTTGGGGCGCGGAGCGGGTGTCGCCGCTGGCACTGGCTCCTCTATCACACTGCTTGTTAGCTGAGCTGCGATAGGCTTCGCCAATTGAGCCGGCCGGACGCTCTCTGCTACAGGTTCGACAGCTGCGGCAGGTTCGACCGCAACCGGTTGGGCGATGACGATTTTTTCGGCGGGTTTGCTTGTATGAAGTACACCCGCCAACACGTAGGCCCCCAAACCCAGTACTGCGACAAAAACAGCTTTACGACTGAACGAGCTGGACGAAGGCGGGCGTACAGGTTTTTGCTTGCTTGGATGGCTACCGAGTACAACGTCGATATGATCCGGACTTAGCCGTTGAATGTGTATGAGACCGTCATCATCCAGTCTTTTCTGCTCGTCCATTTTTACGTCCTTGGCGGTCTTGCGGCGATGCTCTGGTGTATCGTGACGCAAAGGTTAAACCGCCCGATGTCAGTTTGCCAGCACTGCCCACTCAGAGATTACGATGAAACTTCCCGAGACGATCCTGAACGCCCTCTGTGTAGGTTCAATCAATGGCTCCGGGTTATGGTCTGCACCCTTCTCGGCAGTCAATGGAGTGACGGCGTATGTATGAGCGTCTTGAGCACGTGTTTGGTTATCGGCAGTTTCGACCCGGGCAAGAGCTTGCGATTGGAGCTGTATTGGCGGGGCGTTCTGCGGCAGCGATTTTTCCGACTGGATCGGGCAAGTCCCTGT
This sequence comes from Pseudomonas sp., assembly GCF_026224925.1. Classification (GTDB taxonomy): domain Bacteria; phylum Pseudomonadota; class Gammaproteobacteria; order Pseudomonadales; family Pseudomonadaceae; genus Aquipseudomonas. Next base: position 802 of record NZ_JAMFRV010000440.1, read on the forward strand.
GTTATCAATTGCCGGCGTTAATGCTCCCGCATTTGACCCTGGTTGTTTCGCCGTTGCTGGCGCTCATTCAGGATCAGTTGGCGTTTTTGCAGCGTCATGGCATTGCCGCGGCGAGCATTGAATCGACCCAAAGTCGTGACCAGGCTGCACAAGTGATGGCCCGTGCCCGCTCGGGCGAACTCAAAATTCTGATGATTTCCGTCGAGCGCCTGAAGAACGAGCGTTTTCGTCATTTCATTGAGCAAGTGCCGATATCGTTGTTGGTCATCGACGAGGCGCACTGTATTTCCGAGTGGGGGCATAACTTTCGCCCCGATTACCTGAAGCTTCCCGACTACCAGCGCCAATTCAACATCCCCCAAGCGTTGTTACTGACGGCAACGGCAACGCCAAATGTTATCGCCGATATGCAGGCTAAATTCGCCATTGCAGCGGACGACGTCGTGACCACAGGCTTTTACCGTCCCAACCTCAATCTGTTGGTTGAGCCGGTGATGGGACGCGACAAGCGTGGTCGATTAGTCGAATGGTTGGGGCCGCGGGTCGGCCAACCGACGATTGTCTATGTCACGCTGCAAAAAACCGCTGAACAGATCGCTGCGCACCTTAGCCAGAACGGCCTTACCGCAAGCGCTTACCACGCGGGCCTGCCCCACGATCAGCGTGAGTCGATTCAGCGGCAATTCATGGGCGGTCGCTTGAACTGTATCGTCGCTACGATCGCCTTCGGCATGGGGATTGATAAGAGCGACATCCGCAATGTGGTGCATTTCGACCTGCCTAAATCCATTGAGAATTACAGCCAGGAGATCGGCCGTGCGGGGCGTGATGGTGAGCCGTCTGACTGTCTGGTGCTGGCTAACCGCGACAGCCTGAACATTCTGGAAAATTTCGTGTATGGCGACACACCGGAATACCTCGGTATTCGCAATGTGATTGATGAACTGCTGACCGCGACCAGCGATGGGCAGTGGGAACTGTTGTTGGGGCCGCTGGGCGATCAAAGCAATATTCGCCAACTGCCGCTGAAGACGTTGCTGGTGCAACTGGAGTTGCGCGGCATCATTGCGCCTCGGTATTCCTATTTCGCTGAATATCGCTTCAAGTACCTGGTGGAGCCTCAAGCACTGTTGCAACGCTTCGAAGGCGAACGGCGACAGTTTGTCGAAGCCATAATCCAGACCTCTAATCGTGCGCGAACCTGGGCCACCGTTAACTTTGACGCCATGTATCAGCAGCACCAATCCGGGCGCGGTCGAGTGGTGACGGCGCTGGATTATTTTCAAGAAAAAGGCTGGATCGAACTGGAAAGCAAACTGATGACTGAGGTCTACAGCCTGCTCAATGCGGACTTCGATCCCGACGCACTCGCGCATGAACTGCATGATTACTTCAAGCAGCACGAAACTACAGAGGTTGCGCGCATCCACGCCATGCTTGATCTGTTCGCCACCGAGCAGTGCCTTGGGTATCGGCTCGCTCACTATTTCGGTGACCTTCAGGCCCCCGAGCGGTGCGGACATTGTTCGGTGTGTCATGGCAATATCGCGAGACTACCGGCGCCGCCAGCATTACCGGTCTTGGCTGAGCAAAGTTTCGATGAGTTGTGTGGGGAGTTTCTACGCAGGCACCTGGATTATTGCGGATACGACCCTAGTGCCGATTTCGTTACCCGATTCCTTTGCGGCATCAGTGTGCCGCTGTTTACCAAGCTGAAGGCGCGGGCGACCAAGGGTTTTGCGGCGTTGGAAAATTACCCGTATGCACAGGTGAGGGAATGGGTCCGGGGAGCGATGGTTGGGTGACTGCGACCGCGTTGTGATCAATCGTAGCCTTCGGCAGCTCCCACAAGGGGGCTGCCTTTTTAACAAGAGTCTGTTTATGACCGAGCAAAATCCGCAACGCGCCGATTATCGTCACTTCCAACCGATCACCACTCGGTGGCACGACAATGATATTTACGGTCATGTGAACAACGTGACCTATTACAGCTTTTTCGACAGCACCGTGAACAGCTACTTGATCCAGCACGGCGGTCTGAACATTCATGATGGCGACGTCGTGGGTTTTGTCGTCAGTTCTTCATGCGATTACTTCGCGTCGATTGCTTTCCCCGATCTGATTGAGGTGGGATTACGAGTCGGCAAGTTGGGCAATAGCTCTGTGCAATATGAGCTGGCAGTGTTTAAGGTGGGTGAGGATGAAGCGAGTGCGGCAGGGCGTTTTGTGCACGTGTTTGTGGATCGGGCGTCGAATCGACCGGTGCCGATTCCCGAAAATTTACGTGGGGTTTTAGAATTGTTGGTTAGCGTATAAGTAACTAACGCAGGCTGCTAGTCGGCAGCCTGCTGTTGACGTTAGTTGATGAGGCTGTTCAGCGGTGGCCATGATTGCGCTGTTTATGATGGCCGTACGAATGCCCACGATGACGACCATGGTCATTACGGTATTCACGCCGGTTATCATGGCCGCGACCACCGCCGCCGCCACTTTCATTACCCATATAGTTACCGAGCGCACCACCTGCGCCACCGCCAGCGGCGGCGCCAATCAAACTACCCGTATTACCACCCAGGCTGCGGCCTACCACGTTACCGCCAGCAGCACCCAACCCACCGCCAATGGCGGCTTCGGTACGATTGCGCCGATCTGCACCGACTGCACCACCGGCTGCACCGCCGAGGCCTGCACCAATAGCTGAACCTGTGCTGCCACCCAATTGTTGGCCAACGACAGATCCTAATACTCCACCCAATGCCCCGCCCACACCTGCTTCAGCGGTGCCGCCTGCAGTAGCAAAGCCACTAACAAGGCCCAAGGACAACAACAGAATCGAGGAATACTTCATGTATTAGAGACTCAGAAGGATGACGGCGCGATCCTGAGGCTCTAGTAGTTAACTAACAATCTAAATCCGACGAACAGCACTAGTTTCAATAAAAACAACAAGTTGCCAGTTTGCAGTTGAACTTTAGTTAATATTTGTACTCTAGCTTACTTATCGCCCTACTCCGTAACACCCCGATCTGCGGTGCATCCGTAATCTCGGTGGGAACGAACGTGTTCGCGAAAGCCGCGACGCGGTGTGTCAGATACACCGAGGCGCGGCCTTCCCGAACAAGTTCGGTCCCACAGAGTTTCTCTATGCCTTTTTACAAAATCCGGGCGCTAGCGCTGGCTGCCTCCAAGCGTATGGCCACGAATTTGGATGTCGGCGTACTGCTGCCGTCACCGACGCTCTCCAGCGGTACCAGCGGATTCACTTCCGGGTAGTAAGCCGCAGCTTGGCCGGCGGGAATGTCGAAGGCCAGCAGCGTAAAACCTTTGACTCGACGCTCCAAGCCGTCATTCCAAATCGAAATCAGGTCGGCTTTCTGCCCCGGTTTAAACCCCAGGCGGATGATGTCGGCTTCGTTGGCGAACAGCACGTCGCGCTGACCCTTCACCCCGCGATAACGATCGTCCAGACCATAAATAGTGGTGTTGTATTGGTCGTGAGAGCGCATGGACTGCATGATCAAGTCCGGAATCTGACCGGTAGCGCGGACGTTTTCATGCACCAGATCCAGTGGCAGGTTATTGGCCTTGAAGTTTGCGCGCGCTGTTTTGGTGTTCCAGCGACGTTCGCGTGCTGTGTTGCCAAGGTAGAAACCGCCTGGGTTTTTTACGCGTTCGTTAAAGTCCTTGAAACCTGGAATCGTGTCGGCGATCAGGTCACGAATTCGGCTGTAATCCGCAGTCAGCCACAGCCAGTCAACAGGTTTGCTGCCGAGGGTCGCGGCCGCGATACCTGCGATGATCGCCGGTTCCGAACGCATCTGCTTCGATAATGGCTGCAACTGCCCGTTGGAGGCGTGAACCATGCTGAACGAGTCTTCCACCGTCACGGCTTGCGGGCCCTCTCCCTGGATGTCGATGTCGGTACGGCCGAAGCACGGCAGGATCAACGCCTGTTTGCCGTGAGTCAGGTGGCTGCGGTTGAGCTTGGTACTGATCTGCACGGTCAGGTCGCACTTGCCAAGCGCCTGCACAGTGCGTGCGCTGTCCGGAGTGGCTTGGGCGAAATTGCCACCTAGGCCAATGAAGACTTTGGAGTGCCCATCAAGCATCGCGTGAATCGCTTCAACCACGTTGTGGCCATTGGTGCGCGGCATTTTAAACTGGAAGCGTTTTTCCAGTGCATCAAGGAACAGCGTCGGTGGACACTCGTTGATGCCCATGGTCCGGTCGCCTTGCACGTTACTGTGACCACGCACTGGACACAGGCCGGCGCCTGGTTTGCCAATGTTGCCGCGCAGCAACATCAGGTTGGCGATTTCCTGGATGGTCGGCACCGAGTGACGATGCTGGGTGATGCCCATCGCCCAGCACATGATGACTTTTTTGCCTTTTGCGTACATACGCGCGGCGGATTCGATGTCGGTCAGCGGTAAGCCTGACTGCTGGATGATCTCCTCCCATGACGTGTCGTCGATGGACGCCAGGTAATCGAGCACGCCGTCGGTGTGTTCGTTGAGAAAGTTATGGTCGAAGACCGCGGGCGCATTGTTCGCCTGGGCCTCGCGTTCCCATTGCAGCAGGAATTTGGCCATGCCGCGCAACAGCGCCATGTCGCCACCCAGCGCCGGGCGGAAGTACGCGGTACTGGTCGGCTCTGAACCGTTGGTGAGCATTTCCAGCGGATGCTGTGGATGCTGGAAGCGCTCCAGGCCGCGTTCTTTCAGCGGGTTGACACACACCACTTGCGCGCCACGCTCGACCGCTTCACGCAGCGGTTCGAGCATGCGTGGGTGGTTAGTGCCGGGGTTCTGCCCAAGGACAAAAATCGCATCAGCGTGTTCGAAATCAGCGAAGGTCACGGTGCCTTTGCCGACCCCGACACTCTGTGCCAAAGCGACCCCGCTGGCCTCGTGGCACATGTTCGAGCAGTCAGGAAAGTTGTTAGTGCCGAATGAGCGCACAAACAACTGATACAAATACGCCGCTTCGTTGCTGGCCCGGCCCGAGGTATAGAACTCGGCCATGTCCGGGCTTGGCAGGTTGCGCAGGTGTTGGCCGATCAGGGTGAATGCGTCGTCCCAACTGATAGGTTTGTAACGGTCGGTTTCGGCATCGTAGCTCATGGGTTCAGTCAGGCGGCCCTGGTATTCAAGCCAGTAATCGCTTTGTTCACGCAGGGAGCTGACGCTGTAGCGAGCGAAGAACGAGGCGTCGACTCGGCGCTTGGTGGCTTCCCAGTTGACCGCTTTGGCGCCGTTCTCGCAGAACTTGACCATGCCACTTTCCGGCGAGTCGCCCCACGCACAGCCAGGGCAGTCGAAGCCGCCGTTCTGGTTGGTCTTGAGCATCATGCGGATGTTTTTCAGCGCGTTATCACTGGTCAACCACGCTTGCGTCACGCTCATTAGCGCGCCCCAACCACCCGCCGGACCTTTGTACGGCTTGTAACGCTTGACCGGGGTTTTGTCGGCTTGGTTACTACGACTACTCACGCTTGACTCTCCATCGCAGGGCTATAGACACGCGGCGCGCTGTGTTGCGGCAGGTGAATTAAATTGAGGTTGTGCCGACGCGCCCATTGCAAGGCGAGACCGGTGGGTGAGGACAAACTGACCAACGTCTGAATACCGGCCCGCAGGACTTTCTGGATCAATTCCAGGCTGCAACGGCTGGTGACGATGGCGAGGCCGCCCGTCATGGAAATGTTTTGGCGGATCAACGCGCCGATCAGTTTGTCGAGGGCGTTATGCCGGCCGATGTCTTCGCGGCCCAGCAACAATTCGCCGTTACTGTCCATGAACAACGCCGCGTGGACGGCCCCGCAATGCTGGCCCAATGGCTGAAACACGCCGATGCGTTGGCGCAATCCTTCCAGCCAAACTGCCGGCGGCAACGGCGCACCGGGCAATACAGTGAGTTCAGGCAAGGCTTGCTCTATGGCTTCCACACCGCATAGCCCGCAACCGCTGGTACCCGCGAGTTGGCGGCGTTGCTGTTTGAGATTCCAGAAGGCGCGACTGGCGATTTCTACCTGGGCGTGCTGCGCAGAACCTGAGCCACTGAGCTTCAAGTCATAGATTTCGTCCGCGGAGGCAATGATGCCGCTGCCCAGACTGAAACCAACGATGAAGTCTTCGAGATCGGTAGGGGTGACCAGCATCACCGCTTGGCTGATGCCGTTATAGGCAATGGCCAAGGCTACTTCTTCCGCAAGATCCGTGTGCGCGCAGGCGTCGCGCTCAAGGTTCGAGTAGCTGTAGGAGTGACTTGCGGTCGGCGCGGGCGAATGTAAGGCGGGCGCCGTGCTGACCGTGCGCTTGGAGGGCATGGGAAAGTACCGGCAGATGATTTAGCGTTTAGCCTAGGCCTCGCGCTGGATGGCGTCTAATCGCTAGTACCGATGTCTTGATAGATGGCGTCGATCAAGGTGCGTCGATGATGATCCGGTAGGTCGCGAAGCAGGCTTCCGCCAGTGCCGATCGCGGGGCCGCGCGGCGCATGATTAACCCAAGGCGCGCCAAGGTTTGCGCGTCTGCGATGGGCTGTAGGCGCAGGTGCTCGGCCAATGTTTCCAGACCGCCCTCAAGCGGCATGATTGCGCAGCAGAAGCCGCCGTGCACTGCTTGCAACAGTTGATGCACTGCATCGGTTTGCAGCAACGGCAAAGGGTTCAAGCCACGGCTGTGGAAGTTATGGTCGATGGATTGGCGAAAATGCATGCCGCTGGTGAGCAGGCCGAGTGGCAGTTCGATCAAACTTTCCCAGCTCAGCGGTTCATCGCCGAAATTAAAATGACGCTTGTCGTACAGCAAGCCCATACGGGTTTGCTCCAAGGCCAGTGAATCGAACCGCTCACTGTCCAACCGTTCGAGGTACGACACGCCGAGATCCAGTTGATTGCTCGCCAGTTGTTCGAGTATTTGCTCGGAACTGAGGGATGACAGCTCAAAGCGCAAATTGGGGTGCAGTTTATGCATGCGTTCCAGCAATACCATCGGATCAAAACTCGACAGCGGCACCACGCCAAGCCGCAACGTCCCCACCAAATGCCCACGGCAGGCGGCGGCTTCGGCCTGTAAGCCGTCGTACGCTGCCAACACTGTTCTGGCCCACGCCAGTACCCGTTCGCCCGGCGCGGTAAACCCCTCAAAGCGCTGACCACGATTGACCAGTGGCAATTCAAGCTCTTCTTCCAAACTGCGCAGACGCATGGACAGGGTTGGTTGGGTGATATGACAACGCGCCGCCGCCTGGCCGAAATGTCGGGTCTCGTCGAGGGCAATGAGGAATTTGAGTTGTTTGATGTCCATCTTCACTCCGGTGCGCGGTACAGGCGGCTGATTCTAACGCGCTCTAGCCATCGGATGGGCGATCGGCGGTGTGTCAGGCTCAACGCCGATCGCGGGCAAGTTGCTCCTACAAATGGTTGTTCGCAACTCAAAGCCCCAGTATCAACTCCCGGTAATCGCCGACTGCGGCGAACTCTTCGGTGTCCTTGCGACCTTTACGGCTGTCGGGTTCGCTGACGGCTAATAAGTGGCCGATACCAAATCGCTGAGCACTGCGCAAAATCGGCAGAGTGTCGTCGATAAACAGGCTGCGTGCTGGTTCAAAATGGATGTCGGCGTGTAATGAATCCCAGAACTGCGGGTTTTCTTTGGGGAACCCGTAATCGTGTGAGCTGATCATGCGTTCGAAATAGGGCGACAGTTGCACGCGTTCCATCTTCAACGACAGCGAGTCGCGGTGCGCGTTGGTGATCATGATCACGCGTTTGCCAGCTTTTTTGATTGCGGCCAAAAACGTTTCGGCGTCTTGGCGTAGGGAAATAAGATGGGCGGTTTCCAGCTTCAAATCACGCAACGACAGCTTCAGCTCCGCGCTCCAGTAGTCCAGGCAGTACCAATTGAGCGTGCCGGCGTTCTTCTCGAACAGCGGCTTGATTTCCAGTTCGGCCATGGCACGACTGACCCCATGCAGGTCGGCGTAACGCTGGGGCAGGTGCTCCATCCAAAAATGGTTGTCGTAATGCAGGTCAAGCAGGGTGCCGTCCATATCGAGCAGAACGGTATCAATGTCGCGCCAGGGTAAAGAAGGCATTGAGGACTCTCGGGCGGTGAATGAATAGCGTTGTTATTTCCGACGCAGACAATCGGAAAAGCCACGGTATAGTACTCCGTCAACGCCAAGGAGCCTGTCATGCGCCAGAAACCCACCGTCCTCGCCCGCGAAATCGTCGCCAGTAGCCGTTTGTTCTGCGTTGAAGAGCTGCAGTTGCGCTTTTCCAATGGCGTAGAACGCACTTACGAACGCCTGGTTGGCCGAGGCACAGGATACGGCGCAGTGATGATCGTCGCGATGCTCGATGCCGATCACGCGGTGTTGATCGAAGAATACTGTGGTGGCACTGACGAGTATGGGCTGTCGTTGCCCAAGGGGTTAATCGAACCCGGTGAGGATATTCTGGCTGCGGCCAACCGTGAGCTGAAAGAAGAAGCGGGCTACGGCGCGCGTCAGCTTGAGTATTTGACCGAGCTGTCCCTGTCGCCCGGTTATATGAGCCAGAAGATTCAGGTGGTGTTGGCTACCGATCTCTATGAAGAAACCTTGCCTGGAGACGAACCCGAGCCTATGCGCGTTGATCGCGTCAACTTGCGTGAGCTGTCCAGCTTGATCCAGCACCCACAGTTCAGTGAGGGCCGTGCATTGGCCGCGCTGTATCTGGTTCGGGATTTGTTGACCCAACGCGGCGACTTTCAGCCATGACCAACGTTTTTGCTCACTTGCCGCATCCGTTGTTGGCGCCCGTTATCGAGATGGCGCGCCGTGCCGGTGAAGTGATCCTGCCGTATTGGCGCGCTGATGTAGCGGTGGTGACCAAGGCTGACGAATCGCCTGTTACTGCGGCTGACTTGGCGGCTCACCACTTGTTAGTTGCAGGCCTGCAAGCGTTAGCCCCGGATATTCATGTTTTGTCTGAAGAAGACGCCGACATTCCCCTGAGCGAACGGGCTACGTGGGAACGCTGGTGGTTGGTTGATCCGTTGGACGGAACCAAGGAGTTTATCTCCGGCAGCGAGGAGTTTACGGTGAATATCGCGCTGATTGAGCGCGGTAAAGTGGTGTTTGGTGTGGTATCGATGCCGACCAATAATCGCTGTTACTTCGGCGGTGCCGGTTTGGGTGCTTGGCGCAGTGATGATGAAAACCACGTCGCGCCGATCAAGGTGCGTGAGGTATTGACTGTTGGCGAAGCGTTTACCGTGGTTGCGAGTCGTCGACACACCAGTCCAGAGCAGGAACGCCTGTTGGCGGGGTTGTCTGAAAGCCTGGGCGAATTGCAGTTGGCCAATATCGGCAGTTCGTTGAAGTTTTGCTTGCTGGCCGAAGGCGCCGCCGATTGCTACCCGCGACTGGCGCCTACTTCTCAGTGGGACACAGCGGCCGCTCAAGGCGTGCTCGAAGGCGCTGACGGCGAAGTGCTTGAACTGTCGGGGCAAACGTTCAGCTACCCGCCGCGTGAGTCACTGCTCAACCCGTTCTTTTTGGCCCTGCCTGCCAAGGCCGCGTGGCGTAACAAATTGCTGGAGTTGGCTAAAGGCCTCACCCGGCCCGTCTGATTAACTACCCTCATATTTCTGTGGGACCGAATTCATTCGGGAATGCGGCGCCGCAGTACATCTGAAAAACTGCGGTGATTGCTTCCCGATAAATTCGGTCTACAGGGTTTTGGGATTCCTACACCGTTGGGGAATTCTGACGTTACCGATGCAGCACAAACTGCCCAATAAAACTTACCGCCACTGCATCGCTGTTCTGATTAACGATGTGCGTCGGCAATGTCAGGCGCGCTCGGCCGTGGCGTTCGTAAGTGCGTAAAAACCGCTCCCACACCTTTGAACTGCACCCAAAAAGTTGGACACCCATCTGACTTTTTGGGTGTTTTGCATGAACAGGTATACAGCCTCATTTAAACAGACTGCGATTAAGGCCTACCTCGATGGCCCGGCAGGATTTCGAACC
>NZ_JAMFRV010000441.1 GCF_026224925.1 Pseudomonas sp.
ACAGCGGTGAAGGCCGTTGGACGATTGATGCAGCCATGGAACAGTCGGTGCCGGTGCCGGTGCTGTCCAGCGCATTGTTTGCGCGTTTCCGCTCACGTCAGGAAAGCACCTACGGCGACAAAATGCTGTCGGCCATGCGCTTTGGCTTCGGCGGTCATAAAGAGGAACCAAAATAATGGGTCTGTCGCGTACGAAATCCAAGCAAGAACCCAAGGTCGCGCCATCGACCACTTTGTTTCTATTCGGGGCCCACGGCGATTTGGTTAAGCGGTTGCTGATGCCGGCACTGTATAACCTGAGCCGTGACGGCTTACTCGGCAACGGCATACACATTGTGGGTGTGGACCATAACGCCATTAGCGATGCAGATTTCGCGAAAAAGCTCGAGGATTTCATCCGCCAGGAAGCTGCAAGCAAAGTGGCAGAGGGTGGCGCTGAGCCACTGGACCCAGAATTGTGGGGGCAGCTCGCCAGCCGCATCAGTTATGTTCAGGGTGACTTTCTCGACGATTCAACCTATAGCGATATCGGCGAAAAAATAAAGGCCACCGGCACCGGCAACGCCGTGTTTTACCTTGCTACGGCGCCACGCTTTTTCAGCGAAGTCGCCAAGCGTTTGGGGTCATCGGGCCTGCTAGTGGAAACCGACGATTACTTCCGTCGTGTCGTCATTGAAAAACCTTTTGGTTCCGATTTGCCTAGCGCGGTGGGCCTTAACGCCTGCCTGCTCAAGGTGATGGCGGAAAAACAGATCTACCGGATTGACCATTATTTGGGTAAAGAAACGGTCCAGAACATTTTGGTCAGCCGTTTTTCCAACGGTTTGTTCGAGGCGTTCTGGAATAATCACTACATTGACCACATTCAAATCACCGCGGCAGAAACCGTAGGCGTTGAAACCCGCGGCAGCTTTTACGAGCATACCGGCGCGTTGCGTGACATGGTGCCAAATCACTTGTTCCAACTGCTGGCGATGGTTGCCATGGAGCCGCCAGCTGCTTTTGGTGCCGATGCCGTGCGTGGCGAGAAGGCCAAGGTCATCGGTGCTATTCGCCCGTGGACCGAGGAAGAGGCCTTGGCGAACTCGGTACGCGGCCAATACGCTGAAAGCACGATCGGCGACAAAAGTGTCGCTGGTTATTTGGAAGAGCCCAATGTGGCGCCGGACAGCACCACCGAAACCTATGTCGCACTGAAAGTGATGATCGACAATTGGCGCTGGGTCGGGGTGCCGTTTTATCTGCGCACCGGCAAGCGTATGAGCACCCGCGACACGGAAATTGCTATTTGCTTCAAACCTGCCCCTTACGCGCAGTTTCGCGACACTGAAGTTGATCAGCTCAAGCCCAACTACCTGAAGATTCAGATTCAGCCAAACGAAGGGATGTGGTTCGATCTACAGGCTAAGCGCCCGGGCCCGACCTTGGACATGGAAAACATTGAGCTGGGCTTCGCCTACAAGGACTTCTTCGAGATGCAGCCGTCCACGGGCTACGAGACCTTGATCTACGATTGTTTGACCGGTGACCAGACGTTGTTTCAGCGCGCAGACAACATTGAAAATGGCTGGCGCGCCGTACAACCGTTTTTGGATGCATGGGCCAAACACGCCAAAGTCGACCCGTATAAAGCTGGCGAAGATGGCCCGGCCACCGCCGATGAGTTGTTGCAGCGCGACGGTCGCGAATGGCGCAGCATCAAATGAGTGGCCCAGCGCAGCCTCTCATCCAGTTTTTGTTGTCCGACATCGATGGCACGTTGTTACGTCCTGACCATAGCTTGAGCCAAGCCAATATTGACGCTATCGGTCAATTACGCGATGCGGGTATTCGTTTCACCTTGGCCAGCAGTCGCCCGCCACGTGCAATGCTGCACCAGATTGAAGCCCTTGGCATTGATCTGCCGACGGTGGCGTTCAATGGCGGTTTGATTACCCATCCCGACGGCAGCGTGTTGTCCGCCCACCGGATTCCCCGAGCGGCGGCCGAGGATGCCTTGGCCATGTTCACCGGTAAGGATTGTTCGGTCTGGGTCTTTGCCGATGATCAGTGGTTGTTGCGTGACCTGAACGGCGCGTATGTCGACCATGAGCGCAAGACCCTTGGCTACGATCCAGTGCTAGTCGGCAATTTCGACCCCTATCTGGATCGTATCGACAAGATCGTCGCCGCCAGCGCTGACCACCAACTGCTGAAAGACCTTGAAGCACAGCTCAATCCGCAGATTGTCGGGTTGGCGCTGGCATCCCGGTCGCAGTTGTACTATCTGGACGTCAACGCGGTAGCGGCTAACAAAGGTAGTGCCCTGACAGTCCTGGCCGAATTCCTCGGCATTCCGCTCGCACATACCGCCGCTATTGGTGATGGCAGTAATGACGTGGCGATGTTCCGTGTGGCGGGCTTGTCAATTGCCATGGGGCAGGGTGAAGAGCGTGTCCGCAGCGAGGCAGATCATGTCACCGGCAGCAATCTGGAGGACGGTGTCGCGACGGCGATCAAGCGCTACATTCTGCCGGGTCTGCGTGGCTAACACCCCGGCGACTGCACACATAGTTACCCTGCGGGCCTCCTGGAGTGGGGCCTGTTCGGAAATCGTTTACTGACATTTTCGGATACCTGCCCATGGCTGCACTGATTGAAGACTACGCATTGCTCGGCAACTGCAAGACTGCCGCGCTGGTCGCCAAGGACGGTTCACTGGATTGGCTGTGTTTTCCGCGATTCGATTCTGCCGCCTGCTTTGCGGCGCTGCTGGGTGATAGTGACAACGGTCGCTGGAAAATTAGCCCGACTGATCCCGTTACACTGACCGAAAGGCGTTACCGCGAAGGCACGTTGATCCTTGAAACGGTTTTCGAGACCGAGACCGGTCGCGCCATGCTGATTGACTTCATGCCCACCGAGACATCCAGCAGTGTGGTGCGCATCGTGGTTGGCCTGGAGGGTTGCGTCGAGTTCGATATGGATTTGGCCATTCGTTTCGATTACGGCAGCAGCGTGCCATGGGTCGAGATGAGAGATGAGCACACCCTGACTGCGGTAGCTGGGCCGGAGATGCTTATTTTGCATACGCCGGTTGAGTTGCACGCGCTGGATCATCACACTGGCAGTCATTTTCTGGTCGAAACCGGCCAGCGTAAAGTGTTCGTCCTCAGCTATCAGGCGTCGAATCATCCGGTGCATTCCGGGATTGACGGCGAATTGGCCCTGAAGAAAACCGAACATTTCTGGTTGAAATTCTCAGATCGCTGTCCGGATGTAGGGCAGTGGTCTGCCCACGTCAAACGTTCGCTGATTACCCTTAAAGCACTGACTTACGAGCCCACGGGCGGCATCGTCGCGGCCGTGACCACGTCGCTGCCGGAGCGATTGGGTGGTGAGCGTAACTGGGATTACCGGTATTGCTGGTTGCGTGACGCAACCATGACGCTGTTGGCGTTCATGAACCTGGGGTATTACGAGGAGGCCGAAGCATGGCGTGGCTGGTTGTTGCGCTCGGTGGCGGGCAGCCCGGAACAGATCCAGATCATGTACGGCATCGGTGGCGAGCGGCGATTGCCAGAGTACGAACTACCTTGGTTCAGTGGTTATGAAAACTCTAAACCGGTGCGCATTGGTAATGCGGCAGCGACACAGCTGCAGTTGGATGTTTTCGGCGAAGTTGCCGATGCCATGACCCAGGCTGCAAAGGGCGGCCTGCCACGGCCGCCGCGCAGTGCGGCGATCATCAAAGTGATCATGCCGTTTTTGGAGAAGGTCTGGCATTTGCCGGATAAAGGCATCTGGGAAATTCGCTCTGAGCCGCAGCACTTTACTCATTCGAAAGTCATGGCCTGGGTTGCTTTTGACCGCAATGCGCACTTTGCCGAGCAGTCCGCCGAAACCGATGAGGACCGGGCCCTGGCTTTCCATTACCGAGCCATCGCCGACGAAATCCATGCGGATGTGTGCCTTAACGGCTTCGATACGCAGTTAGGCAGTTTCGTGCAGACCTACGGTTCCAAATCGCTGGATGCAAGTTTGCTGCAGATTGCGTTGACCGGTTTTTTACCGGCCGTGGATCCTCGGGTTGTAGGCACAGTCGCGGCCATCGAGAAAGCCCTGATGCAAGAGGGTTTATTGCTGCGCTATGACGCCGACCGTACGGTGGACGGGGTCTCGGGTCATGAGGGAACGTTCCTCGTGTGTTCATTCTGGCTGGCTGACGTTTACGTGCTACTGGGGCGCTGGGCCGATGCGCAGAATTTGTTCGAGCGCTTATGTGGATTGTGCAATGACGTCGGTCTGCTTGCTGAGCAATATGACCCGTGGCAGAAGCGCATGCTAGGCAACTTCCCACAGGCGTTCAGCCACATCGGCATCATCAACACCGCACTGAACCTGCACCGAGCGGCCTGCCCGGCTGTGGCGAGAGCCAGCGGTCATCGCGAAACGTTAGCGAGCTAAGCCCGTTATTGGGCTTTGCGAAAGGTAAAGTTGATGCGCTGCTCGCCCAGCAATGGGTGTTCAGCGTGCTTGAGTGGCAGCACGCCGTGATAGCGCAGCCGGTCTTCACCGCCCCAGACCACCACGTCGCCGTGGAACAGCGAAACACGTTGGGTTTTGTCGCTGCGTTCCAAGCCGCCAAACAGGAAGGTTGCGGGAATCCCAAGTGATACCGAGACCACTGGCCACTCATAGCCGTACTCGTTTTTGTCTTGATGCAAAGACATTTTCGCTCCCGGTACATAGCGATTGACCAGGCAAGCGTCGGGCATGAAACCAGGGAAGCCGCCTTCTGCGGCTGCGTTTTTCGCGAGCTTCAGGAATACATCAGGCAGTGTTGGCCATGGCGCACCGGTTTCAGGATCGATCCGGGTGTATCTATAGCCAGTGCGGTCAGTAACCCAGCCAACACTGCCACAATTGCTCAGTGCCACGGACATGGTAAATCCGCCGGGGGTCGTCATGTGCCTGAAAGGGGATTGCTCAAGCACCTGTTGCAATGCGGGCAGCACCTGCTCGATCAGCGGTAGCGCAAAACCTCGCAACACAAATGAGCGTGGACCGATTTTCTCGGTGCGCGGTTCTTGTGCTGCGTCCTCGGCGAACATGTCCAGGGTGGTGGGTTCTGAACCCATACGCCTAAGCATTTAATGCCCTCCAGGAACGGTGTTTACGCGCGACGCCGACTTCGCGGTGGTAAACACCGGGCACTTGTGGTCGAATCCGGGCCAGTAGCGATTTAGAGCGCTTTGCTGACTTTTACGTCGGTGATTTTATCGTCACTGCCGCTGTGCATTTTCTCAAGGGTTGCGGTGGCTTCTTCCGGTGAAGCCGATTGCAGCTGTGCAAATTCAAAGCGACGTTCGCCATTGAGCTTGTAGCTGATCGCGTATTTGGTGGTTGCGGTAGGGGTACTCACAAGCGGCTCCTTCTCAGATGCAGGGTTTTAGCTTCAGATACAAAAAATCAGAAAGCCATAAACGTATCAGCTCAACCGTGTTGCCGAGCGACGAACGATTTTGATGGTGTGAGTGAACGCAGCCTTGCGACCCCCACCGGTGTCGGCCTTGCGACCAGAGGTATCGATGGTGATGTTCCAAAAACCGGTGCTGGGCGCAGCGATTTTTGCCGGAAAACGGTCAAACGCTCCGCCGTGATAGGTGTGGCGGCCGCCGTTCTTGAAGCTGCGAAAATTCGCGTCGTTCATCAAACGGATGTTGCAGAGCTGGGAACATTCAATGACGACGAGATCGTCCTCGTTGAGGTGTTCGCGCTGATGTACAAATTTCATGGTGTCTCCGAAAAGGCTTTTTCTGCAAAATCAAAACGATAGCATGGGCGCGACGCCATTTATTCGTCGCGAGTGGTTTTATTGCGTTTATAACCGATAAAGGTACCTAAATAGGGATCTATTCGGTCACAAGCCTGTCGTAGGTTTTTTAGTGGAGTGATTGTATGAAATTAGCTGTTGTTGTTTTGGCACTTGCGATGACTGGATGCGCGACCGTTGCCGACATCGAGCATACCCCGCCGACGTTGAGTGTGATTTCTGGCAAAAGCCCACAGGGCTATGCCGACTGCCTGACCAATAAACTTGCCGGAAGCCGTAAACCACCTGTGGTCGAGCCTCATCATGATGGTTTGCGCATGATCATCTCGCAGAACCTTAATAAAGATCCCGCCGCCGTGGTGGTGATTGAAAGCCGCGGCAACAACGGTAGTTCCATCAAGCTTTATGAGCACCTGTCCAATGTGCCGATCCGGCCAAAAGACATTCAGAACGCCGCTACGGCGTGCATTTCCGGTTGATACTCGTACCAATCCGGTAAACATGCAGTTCGATTGATGGAGCGGTAATGAAGCGCGAACAGGTTAAGCAACGCCACGCCGAAGGTCATATTTCGGCCACACACATCATCCAGAATCCAGCCGTTGCAGGGGAATGGATCGTTTTTTTCAAGAAGAGTGCAGGCAGAAGTTTCTTCCTGGTGGATGACGGCGACGAGGTCGAGTCTTTCAGCCAGTTGGACGAGCTTGTTGTCATCGTCCGTGGATTGGGGATCAAGTTTGCCGAGATTCATCTCTAAAAGATCTGAGTTTCAAGCTTCAAGCTTCAAGCTAGAAGCCAGCGCCTTGTCGCTTGAAGCTTACCGCTTGCAGCTTACCGCTTGCAGCTCGAAGCTTACTTACACATCACCACAAGGCTGCGACTTTTGTAGTTGCCGACATCGACCCCGAGGGTCTTTTCGCTTTCGCTAGGCTGTGGTGTGCCGTTGGTGGCAACGATGTTGTAGCCTTTGCTTGGGCAGGAGGCATCCGCCTTCTGATAACAGCTGTCCCATGACATGGCTTCGCCTGAGCAGTCGATGCTTACGCCCTGCTTGCCGTTATTCAGAACGGTGTTGGAGGCCGTTGCACAGCCGGTGAGCCCTAATACCGCTATAACCAGTAAAAGTTTGTTCATGTGTTCATGCTTCGCAGTCAGGGCTGAAGAGGGGCGTGGTGTTTCAAGACTAAAATTCGACCGGCTGATGACGTAATAGTTGCGCAGTAGCTACCCGGTGATAATCAGGGCTTGGGACCGGAGCGGCGACGAGCGTGGGCTTTTGGTTGGTCTTGCAAGACGGCAGCGACCTCAATGGCTGCGGCCTCGGTGGTGAACGGACCTGCAATGGCCTCTGCGCTGGCATCCGATACCCACCACAGCCCATCTTTCAATTTGTTGATCAAGTACCCGTTTACGCTTTTGGCTTCAGACATCGATGCATCTCGTTAAGTGATTCAAGTGGCCCATGATAGAACGCATGGTCGTCGGCTGCACATTATTCCCACGCGGGCCGGGGCGCTCAGCTAGACTAGCCCTAGCCGTTAGGCTCGATAACCGCCGGGGGGGCGTCGCGTGCTTTATCGTGTTCCATGGAACTATCCTTACGTAAATCCCTCTATCAAGGCATAACGACGGCCAGTTAGGGCATTGTAAGGTGCCCTTCGCCTGATTAGACTGCGCCGCAAACAGCCACAGCCTTTTTTATTAGGGAATTATATGAGCCAGAATGTGATCAAGAAATGCTTGTTCCCAGCAGCCGGTTACGGCACTCGCTTTTTGCCAGCGACCAAAGCCATGCCCAAAGAAATGCTGCCGGTGGTCAACAAGCCACTGATCCAGTACGGCGTAGAAGAAGCACTTGATGCGGGTCTGAAGGAAATATCTATCGTTACCGGTCGCGGCAAACGCGCGCTGGAAGACCACTTCGACATCAGCTACGAGCTTGAGCATCAGATCAAGGGCACCGACAAAGAGAAGTACTTGGTGGGTATCCGCCGTATTCTTGATGAGTGCAGCTTCTCCTACACCCGCCAAACAGAAATGAAAGGCCTTGGGCATGCGATCCTCAGTGGGCGCCCATTGATCGGTGACGAACCCTTCGCCGTGGTCCTGGCCGATGACCTTTGCGTTAACCTCGAAGGTGACGGCGTTCTGACCCAAATGGTCAAGCTGTACAACAAATACCGTTGCTGCATCGTCGCCATCCAGGAAGTGCCGGCCGACGAAACGCAGAAATACGGTGTTATCGCTGGGGAAGAAATTCACCCAGGCCTTTACCGTGTCAGCCACATGGTAGAAAAGCCGAAGCCGGAAGATGCACCTTCTAACCTGGCAATTATCGGTCGTTACATCCTGACGCCGGATATCTTCAAAATGATTGAAGACACCCCGCCCGGCAAAGGCGGCGAGATTCAGATCACCGATGCGCTGATGAAAATGGCCGAAGAAGGCAACGTTCTTGCCTATAAATTCAAAGGCCAGCGTTTCGATTGCGGTGGTGCTGAAGGCTACATCGACGCGACCAACTTCTGCTTCGAGAACTTCTACAAAACTGGCAAAGCTTATTAAGTCATTGCCTGTATGCGTGTAAGACAAAGCCACCCTCGGGGGTGGCTTTGTCGTTTCGTGGTTGTCGGCGCTGACCGAACCTGCCGAAGCGGTTATGCTGTGCACCTGCTCTGGAGACCATAATGGCTTACGACTTCGACCTCTTTGTAATTGGCGCCGGTTCTGGCGGTGTACGTGCTGCACGTTTTGCTGCCAGCTACGGTGGGCGGGTAGCGATTGCTGAAAGCCGCTACCTGGGTGGCACCTGCGTTAACGTTGGTTGCGTGCCGAAAAAATTCCTGGTGTACGGGGCACATTTCTCCGAAGACTTCGAGCAGGCCAAAAGTTACGGCTGGTCCACCGGTGAGGCCAAGTTTGACTGGTCAACCCTGATCAGCAACAAAGATCGCGAAATTCACCGCCTCAACGATATTTATCGCGGCCTGCTGGGCAACAGTGGTGTCACCCTGCACGAAGGGCACGCCAAACTGGTCGATCAGCATCGGGTCGAGGTCAACGGTCAGACCTATAGCGCCGAGCACATTCTGATTGCTACCGGCGGTTGGCCGCAGGTGCCGGCGTTTCCCGGCAGCGACCTGGCGATCACGTCCCAGGATGCGTTTTTTCTCAATAAATTGCCCAAACGTATCGTGGTGGTTGGCGGCGGTTACATCGCTGTGGAATTTGCCTCGATCTTTAACGGCTTGGGTGCAGAAGTAACCCAGCTGTATCGTGGTGAACTGTTCCTGCGTGGATTTGATGACTCGGTTCGGGTTCATTTGAAAGAAGAATTGATCAAGCATGGCATCGACCTGCAGTTCAATGCAGACATTGAACGCATTGATAAAAATGACGATGGCAGCTTGCGTGTTTCCCTAAAAGACGGCGGTCTGCTGACGACGGACTGTGTGTTTTATGCCACTGGCCGCCGGCCTATGCTGGATAATCTTGGTCTCGAGAACGTTGATGTGAAATTGACCAAGGACGGTTTCATCGAAGTCGATGAGCTGTTTCAAACCAGCGAACCCTCGATTCTGGCCCTTGGCGACATCATCGGTGGCTTGCAGCTGACGCCAGTGGCCTTGGCGGAAGGGACCGCTCTTGCCCGGCGGCTGTTCAAGCCTGAGCAGTACCGTCCAGTGGACTATAGGCATATACCGACCGCAGTTTTTAGCCTGCCTAATATTGGTACCGTGGGGCTGACTGAAGATGAGGCTAAAAAAGCCGGCCATAAAGTGGTGGTGTTTGAAAGCCGCTTCCGCCCAATGAAGCTATCGCTTACTGGTGATCAAGAGCGCACGCTGATGAAACTGGTGGTCGATGCCAGCACTGATCGGGTTCTCGGTTGCCACATGGTTGGGCCAGAGGCAGGCGAAATCATTCAGGGTCTGGCGATCGCACTGAAAGCCGGCGTTACCAAGCAGATTTTCGATGACACGATCGGCGTGCATCCGACTGCTGCAGAAGAGTTCGTCACGATGCGTACACCTGTCGGCAGCTGAGTTTTCAGCAGGACAGTCGGCACCATTTGAGCGTCAGGATGGCGCTCAAGTGCTCAGAAGACGGTTTCAGGACGCGGACTAAACTCTTGAATAAGTATAATGTCTGGTCGACACCGCTTTGGCTCGAGTCGGATCGGCTTGCCGCTCTTGCGCGGTTGGACATCCTGGATACTCCCCCAGAGCTAGCGTTCGAAGAGCTTGCCAGTCTTGCGGCACAGCTGTGCGATGCCCCCATGGCACAAATCAATCTGATTGACGCTGATCGACAATGGTCCATGGCGCAGTTCGGCCTGTCGGAGCCCGATCAACCGCTTGAACTTTCCTTGTGCGCGCATTCGATCCACCAGCCAGGCGGAATGATCGTTGACGATTTGCGGGGTGACCCGCGTTTTGCCAAGCATCCGCAAGTTGCTGGGGGCGCCTATTTACGTTTTTACGCCAGTGCTTTGTTGGAGTCCGCCGGAGGGCCGCTAGGCGCCATTTGCGTACTCGATGTGCGCCCACGGCATTTGTCCAAGCGTCAGATTGCGGCCTTGGCGACGCTGGCACGGCAGGTGGTCAGTCAGTTGGAGCTACGCAGGGCAGTGGCCGTCCAGCGTGAGAGTGAGATTCGGCACGTGCGGCAACAGGCACGCCAGGCCTTTTTGCTTCAGCTCAGTGACCGTCTGCACGACGTGGTTCGTGCTGAAGACGTGGTATTCAATCTTGGCGAGAGCTTGGGCGCAATGCTTGAAATCCAGCGCATTGGTCATGGTCGTTACGA
>NZ_JAMFRV010000042.1 GCF_026224925.1 Pseudomonas sp.
CATGCTTGCCACAGCAGTATAAGTTTGACGTGAGGCTTTTCATAATTTTTCCTTAAAGTCATCCCTGGTCTCAGCCGCCACTGCGAAAGAGTCGGGGTGCATTTTATTTAATATATACTCGCTCTGTGAAGTGGGCTTTAGTTAGGCTGCGCTCAAGAACTGAAACAGTTTATAGTCTATTTTGGTTTGCGGGATTTTTATGGGCTGAAATAGGCGGGTGCTCACTACTTTTTTGATGCATTATTTTTTAGTTGATGATATATAACTTTCATTAAAGTATTCACCTTTTTCAGGGGAAGTCTTCATGGATCGTATAGACATCAAGATCTTGAGCATGGTGCAAGATTCGGGGCGAATATCTATTACCGAATTGTCAAAGCACGCGGGTCTTTCCATCCCGGCCACAACGGACCGGCTGCGAAAGCTCGAAGATGCCGGAGTCATTTCTGGCTATGGTGCTCAGGTTGATCCAGCGAAGCTCGGGTTTGGCATATCGGCTGTTGTTGGCATGACTACCTTTAAACCATCAAAAACTAAGTTGATCGCAACCCTCAACGACATACCTGAAGTTGTTGAGTGCCTACACGTCACAGGTGATGACTCGTACCTTATCAGGATCTATGCCAAGTCGATGGCAGACCTTGAGAGCATTATCGGGAAGGTTAATAACTACGGCGAAACGCGCACCAGCATCGTCTTATCGGTTCCAATCGAAAGAAGGAAACTGGTACTTTTCGACAAATAGAAACCGGACTCAGAGGAGACACCCCCTGCCGGAATGAGTGAAAAAGTGAGTCTTTTGGTGTAACCACTCACGCGAATACACCCAGCATGTGCATGCAGGTAAGATTGCCCGTCCGGTCAGCAACCAGTGCGATGACAATTCCCTTCGTACTGCGTATTAAGATCCCTTGTCCGGCAACCCAGGATCCAGCCTACGAAAAAGGACTGAGCTCGGCCATGTCCGATATCGTGGCGGACTCGAATGCACCGGTACGTCAACTGTTGGACTTGGGTCGAGTCAAGGACAGACTGGGTAGGGGGGCGGAAAGACTCTCCCTTGCACGAACGCATGGGCATGGAGCAGGTGGCGGGCATGAACAGTTGGCTCGCCGAGTACGCTGTGTCCGTGGATATTTAGTGTAGAAAGTGTCGAACTCAGTCGCGCAGCGCCGGCGACGCGAATGGGTTCACGATTACTCAGCTGTGAACAGGGATGGACATTACTGATGGTCAGCTCAGCCTTGCGGATATGGTGTGCAGTCAGTGTGCTGTGCATGGCCTCGTTCATTATGGTGACCTCCGAGTTCGCCCCCATTGGTTTGTTGTCGCAGATATCAGCCGATCTGGAGCAAACCCCGTCTACCGTCGGGCTGACGGTGACGTTGTACGCATGGATTGGGGCTGCCAGCGGATTACTATCCAACTGGTTGAACCGATGGGTTCCCCGCAAGGCGCTGCTGATCGCGTTGATGCTGATATTGGCCTTATCAAACGGTCTGGCGGCGTTATCCCCTGAATTTTCGACGCTGCTGGCTGCCCGCGCGGTTGGGGCATTAGCTCATGGCATATTCTGGGCAATCGTGGCAGCCACTGCCGCCCATCTTGTGCCAGCGCAGCGCATGGGACTGGCCACCTCGATCGTTTTAGGCGGCATCACCATCGCCACGGTCATGGGCGTTCCGCTGATCAATCTGGTGGGCCAATACGTCGGGTGGCGCACGGCGTTTGTTTGTCTGACTTTGATGTGTGTTGCCAGCGCCGGAGCGATAGCACTGGTGCTTCCCGGGATGCATATACACTCGCTGGCCAAGGGCGGCGGGTTTTCAGCGGTGCTACGGCGCAAGGATCTGTTGATCACTTATGTCATCACCGGGCTGACTGCGGCTGCTCATTTTGGTGCCTACACCTTCGTCGAGCCGTTTATTAGCCAGGTCCCTGGCATTACCTCGTACTTGATTGCTGTCTTACTGTTTGCCTTCGGGGCCGCAGGTTTTCTGGGCAACCTGCTTAGTGCGCTCTTTACTGATCGCTACTTGAACGTTTTCATTCTGATAGCGTTGATGGCGATGGCATTGGCTTTGGTGACCTTGGGCATTTACGGTCCACTTCTGGGGATCGCGCCGGTGGTAATCTTGCTGGTGATCTGGGGTGTGGCCATTTCCGCTTTGTTTACCGGCCTGCAGACCTGGGTCTTGAGGATTGCCGGTAATCACACGGTGCCGGCTACTGCAATCCATACAGCCGTGCTGAACAGCGCGATCGGGCTGGGTGTGATTATCGGTGGAGAAGCGCTGAGTGTGGCCGGGTTCAAGGGGGCGATGCTTTCGGCCAGTGTGGTGATTGTCCCAGCCATCGTCCTGATGATTGCCGCAGGAGTTCGCGCTCGGACAGAGCCCGTCTTCTTGTAACGTGGGAGGTCGTGGACTTCTTTGGCTCAGTTGCAAAGGCTTAGGCGGGCAGATTGCCCCTTCACGGCCACCAGCCTGCAGGGGCTTGGCATGAGTAGCACAGGCAAGCAGAGGATTTGGCGATAGTCATCAACTCTATCGCCATCCAGTGATCCTTCAGCGTATTGGGACGACATTGCGGCCTCTGGTTTGATTAATCGCAGATACCAACAGGCTTCCAGTGGCCGCCTTCTGGATATGCTTACTCCACCAAGCCATCATCGGACGCCGGCGTTCGATGTAATCCGCCCTGTTGTAGGCGCTTCGAACTTCGTTTTTATCAACATGTGCCAGCGCGACTTCGATTAGCTCCGTCATGACCTGCCCGGCCAGTTCATCCGGCCATGGCAGGTCCTGCTCAGGGCCGGGCACCAGCCAGCCGGCGCCCGGC
>NZ_JAMFRV010000442.1 GCF_026224925.1 Pseudomonas sp.
GGCGCGATCCAGTCTTGGTCCGAAACTGGCGGCGTCACCAGCGTTTGCAACCACTGGGCTTCAGCAGCATCAATGTGTTCAGCGGCCAGCGCGTTGAGTACGTTTTGGGTAAATCGTTGCTTGAGTGATTCGGTATGGAAGTAAGGGATCGTAGTTGCAGCAGGCAGAGTTGGGACAGGCGACACGGTGGATTTCCTTAGCAAGATCATGAGCCAGGAAATTTACCGACAGAATTGAGCGGTCATGCGTTACATACAGCTAGTCTCGCCGTCGGGTGGCGGCCGGTTCTGTAGGAGCAACCGGGGCGCCCCTACAGAGAGAGCGGGAAGTACGGATTAGCGCTTCGTTTGAAGGGCTACCCACGCCGCAAAGGCATCGATGAACCCTTGCAGGAAGGGTTTGGTTTTTTCAGATAAGGTACCCGCGTCGTCGAAAAAGGACCCGGCGTTACCGAGATAAGCTTCTGGTTGCTGCATGCACGGCACGTTGAGGAACACCAGCGATTGACGCAAATGATGGTTGGCGCCAAATCCACCAACAGCGCCCGGCGAGGCGCTGACCACCGCGCCAGGCTTAACGCCGCCCCAGGCACTCTGACCGTAAGGGCGGGAACCCACGTCAATGGCGTTCTTAAGCACGCCTGGCACCGAGCGATTGTATTCTGGCGTCACGAACAGGAACCCATCAGCCGCTTTCAGTTGCTGGCGAAAAACCGTATAGGCTGATGGCGGATTGCCTGCATCAATATCTTCGTTATAAAGCGGTAGATCGCCGATCTCGACGATCTTCAGTTCAAGGTTTTTCGGTGCCAACGCAGCCAGCGCAAGCGCGACTTTGCGGT
The DNA here is from genome assembly GCF_026224925.1 of Pseudomonas sp. Taxonomy (GTDB): domain Bacteria; phylum Pseudomonadota; class Gammaproteobacteria; order Pseudomonadales; family Pseudomonadaceae; genus Aquipseudomonas. The sequence continues at coordinate 842 of NZ_JAMFRV010000442.1, forward strand.
TGATCGAGTCTTTTCTCAGGCTGCCGACGAGGACAGCGATCTTGTAGACTTGGCTCATGAATATTTCCGCATACTGATAAAGGAGATTTCAGTTATAGATGAAGCAGCACGCTTCGTCTGTTTTTCAATGCCGAGCATTGCGACACCGCGCAGAATAAGGCCACGTCAGCGGCCCGTAGCGCGGGCTCGAGCAGCGCGATTATATTTTTCACTATGGAAAACTAGGCTGTAAAAAGAAGGTCTGATCGACAAGCAAGCAGCGACTGGCTCTGTTCTTTCAGACTTACCTTACAAGCGGGCGTAGACTGTCAGCGCGCAGTGTTAGCATGTCAGCGCAAATGAGCGGTTATCTTCAGAGGTTACAAAGCAAATGGCTTCAGTTCTCGTCGGACAATTCCATGCAAGAGACGCGGAAGGCCGTGTCTACTCGGTGCATGAATTTCAGGAATCACAGCCGGATACGGCTAGCGGCAAAGAGCCTGTTTCAACTTATCGTCTGGCCATAGGTGACCGAGTCAACCATTTGGGCGGGGACGACTTTGAGCTGCTTCAGTCAAAAGTAAAACTGGTTCGAGAACTTCAGAGTAACTGACCCAAGGCTGATTCGGGCGTTGGATTACACAGTTTTACCTGACGTCCTGCGCGCCGCTTGAAGGCTTCGCCTCTCATTCGCTCTATCGCTGATAGAGCGATAGGCGGCGAGGACAAGCGGCGGTTCAGGTCAATGTTGCAGCACAGGGCTGTTCTGCCCGATCACGCGTCGACTACTCGAAAATCAAATACCAGAAAATCGCCGTTTCCCGGGTGTCGGGGTCAATGGCGCGGTACAGCATGTGGTCAATGCCGCCCACCACATACCCGCAACGCTCATAAAGCCTGCACGCCGCCAGGTTGTTGTTTTGCGTTTCGAGCGTAATGCCTGGCAGATTGCGTTTGCGGCTCCAGAACTGCGCCACCTCAAGTAGCGAGCGGGCGACACCCGAGCGCCGCGCGGATGCATCGACCGCCAACTCTTCGACATGAGCAAAACCATTCCAGTGCGTGCTCAGCACCATATGGCCAACCGGCTGCTCCCCCAACCAAGCCACCAGCACCGTGCTATCAGGACCGCGGCGGTAATGATCGAACTCTTGGGCGTCGATGCCGTAATTCTTGAGGTAAGGTTTCACCGGCTCGACCGGCCAGCACTCAACGCGCTGCCCAATCTGGGCTAAGGCGTAGCTACTGACGGTAAAGGTGAACTCACTGTTGAGGATGTAATCCTCGAAGCACTCATCCGCAACGCGAATCGACAGTGCCGGATTTACCTGAGTCACAAGACACCACTGCGATGTGGATAAAGGGGGCTGTGCGCTACTGAACGGCCGCTTGTGCCTGAGCTTCAAGCAATTGCACCCATAACGCAGGTGCACCGGCAGATTTGGCGATAGCGGCCATGCGCACATCATGCTCGGCCATTTCACTTTCACTGGCCATGATCACTCTCGTCCGAGTCCGATCCATCGGCAAGCGACGTATTTCAGTGGCTGTATTGGCTGAACCTGCACCGGAACCGTTGCCATCGGTGGCATTGCCCGCCAGGGACAGGCTGGTTTGGCCGCCGGTCATGGTCAGGTAAACGTCGGCAAGAATCTCGGCATCCAGCAGTGCGCCGTGCAATTCACGGCCAGAGTTGTCTACGCCATAACGTTTGCACAGTGCATCGAGGCTGTTGCGTTGCCCTGGATGGCGCTCACGGGCCATCGCCAAGGTGTCAAGAACGGTGCAATGCTGAGTGATATCAGCCTTGTCCCGCTGACCCAGCAGCGCAAATTCATTGTTAATAAAACCAACGTCGAACGCGGCGTTGTGGATGATCAGCTGCGCGCCCTTGATGAACTCGAAAAACTCATCGGCGACCTCAGTGAAACGCGGTTTACCCACCAAAAACGCAGTGGTAATACCGTGAACACCTACGGCCCCTTCATCGCTTTCGCGATCCGGCTGCAAATAGACGTGGAAGTGTCGCCCGGTCAGGCGTCGGCCGATCAATTCGACACAACCGATCTCGATCACGCGATGCCCGTCCGTAACGGGCATACCAGTGGTTTCGGTATCGAGTACTACAGATCTAAGTACCATAACTTGTGATTTCTCAACGCTTCAACACCGCACAGGGGCGGAATTTTAGCACACCGCGCCGAAGAGAAAAGTCACTGCCTGGCAAGGTACGACCGGGACGAGCAACCGGGGGTTGTTAAGAGGGCTGCAAAACCACCCTGCCGATCACCGCAAACTCGTCCATGTAACGCTGCGCTGAGGCGGCTTTCTCCAGCGGAAACACTTTGTCGACGCGCGAGGTCAACACCCCGTCAGCGGTGAGTTGGTTGATAACCCCCAGCGCCCGGTGCAGCGCTTGGTGGTTGGGCTCAACCCCCAACTCGGCTTTGCCGGTGAAGTTACTCAGGCAGTGCACGAAAAACTTGATGTTTTTCTGAAACGCTTCCTGGGCCGGGAACGGCGTTTGGTTGCCATTCTTCAGACCGTAGAGCACCACACTGCCGCGCGGGGCAAGCGCGTCCACCAATAGGTTCATCTGCGAACCACCAAGGCCGTCGAAAATCGCATTGACGCCTTTGCCACCGGTCAATTTATTCACCCGGTGAATAAGGTCATGCTCCTCAGTCAGCACCACCGACTCGGCACCAAGATCAAGCAAACGCTGCTTGTCGCGGGCGAGTTTGGTGGCGGCAATGACCTTCAAGCCCAGCGCTTTGCCCAACTGCAAAAAGGCCGGACCGGCGCATTGGCTGGCATCGGTGACCAATACGGTCTGCCCTGGTTTGATCTGAGCTAAATCGACATAGGCAAAATAAGCCAGCAGCAGCGATGTGTAGTGCACGCTGGCCTGGGCCGCCGTGAGCACGTCGGGATACACCGTCACAGCGGTGCGAGGCAACAGCAGGTATTCGCCGTTCAGGGCGTAAGTGTAAGACCCTTCGCAGGAGTAGGTCGCGACTTTGTCACCGAGAGACACATCGGCAACCCCATCACCTATTGCAAGCACTACGCCCGCAAGCTCTTTGCCCAGGCCTTGAGGTTGGCGGGTTTCGGCGGTAATTGGATTCAGGCGCCATAAGGCGTCGTATGGACTGATGCCAACGGATTCGACCCGTATCAGTACTTCATTGGCAGCAGGTTGACCGACGAAACGGTCTTTGGATTTGACGGTTTCGGCGGTGTCATTGGATTCAGGATGAACCGAACGTAGCATTGGACACCTCATGCGTTAGCTATGGGTGCAGACTATCTAGCCTCGGCAAACGCAGCCATCGACCCGTATCAATAGTCGCAATGCTTGCTGTTGATGGTGAAAGCCGGAACTTTCAAATTATGAATTTAGCGGCTGAAGCACAATCATCTGTAGGAGCGGACTTGCTCGCGATGGATCGCGAAGCGGTCCCACATGCCAAATTCAATTTTAACAGGACGAATTGAGTCGGCTGAATTACGACTGCTGCGGTCGAGCGCGACCCCGGAGCGATCGCGAGCAAGCCCGCTCCTACAAGTTCTGGGGTTGTTGCGCGACAGCGCGAAGTTTTTCAGCCGTGCTTAATACCGCGAACTTCGTCAACGCCGCGATTAGCCAGTTGATCAGCGCGTTCGTTGCCGTCGTGGCCGGTGTGGCCGCGTACCCATTTCCAAGTCACGGTGTGGCGGTTGACTTGCTCATCAAGCAGTTGCCACAAGTCGGCATTCTTTACCGGTTGTTTAGCCGCAGTTTTCCAGCCACGTTTTTTCCAGTTGACCAGCCATTCCTTCATGCCTTTCATGACGTATTCGGAGTCGGTCACCACTAGCACGTTACAGTGGCGCTTGAGCTCTTCCAGGCCACGAATGGCAGCGGTCAGCTCCATTCGGTTGTTGGTGGTGTTAGCTTCGCCACCCCACAGCTCTTTCTCAACGCCTTTGCACACCAGCAATGCGCCCCAGCCGCCGGGGCCAGGATTACCTTTGCAGGCGCCGTCAGTAAAGATCTCTACGCTTTCGTTCGCTACAACCTGTTCCATCAAACTTCCCATCTTCGAAATATGGCCATCAGGCTTTTAGAGAGGCGAGTTACGCCGGTTAACCTTGGCCATCGGCAACGGCAGTAGCTTGCCCATAGGCTGGCGCTGTACCTGACGCACGGGACGCAGGCCAACTACGATTTTGCGCGCCACTAATAAATAGAAACCGCCACCCGGACTTTGCCAACTGTCGCCGAGGCGCTCTAGCCCGGCCAGTCGAGCTTGCCAGGCTGCAGAAGCCAGCGGCGGACGATAGCACCCGAAGCGTCGCTTCTCCAGCGCAAAGCCCAGCAGGTTCAACCAATCCGCTACCCGCGAGGGCGAAATGCAGCGAGCCTTGCGCAGTGCATCGTGGGCAAATAAATGGCGCAATCCCCAGGTACTCCACGGATTGATTCCAATGATCAATAAATGACCGCCCGGACGTACGCTTGCGGCCGCCTCACGCAGCAAACCGTGGGGCGACAGACAAAAATCCAGACCGTGCTGCATCACCACAACGTCGGCCGCGTGCTCACTGAGTGGCCAAGCCTGCTCTTCACAAACGATTTCAACACCGGGCAATGGCGCGCCGAGACGCACATTTCGCTGAACCTGCTTCGCCTCAGGGGGCGCATCAGCCGACGGACCGTAATGCACCAGGTAACCGCCAAAATACCGGCCTAGCTCGTCTTCAAGCACGCGCCGCTCTTCTTCCAGCAATAATTGCCCCAGCGGCCCGGACAACCACTCTCGGGCCGAGCTGATCAACGCAAGCCATTCGGGATCGGCCTGGGCGAAAGCTTCATCGGTCATGTGTGATCTCCATGTGAGCGCTCGCTTAGAGCCTCAACAAACCCTAAGATGCGCCATTGTTTCCTGCTTAGCGAACTGAGCCATGATACAGATTGATGCCCTGCCCGCTTTTACCGACAACTACATCTGGTTGTTACAAGACGCTTCCAGCAAACGCTGCGCCGTGGTTGATCCTGGCGACGCAGAACCGGTGTTGGCCTGGCTTAATCAGCATCCTGGCTGGCAGCTCACCGATATCCTGGTCACCCACCACCATAACGACCACGTGGGTGGGGTAGCACAGCTAAAAGCTTTCAGTGGCGCTCGCGTGTACGGTCCTGCGGCTGAAACTATCCCCGCCCGGGATGTCGCGCTCAACGACAACGATACGCTCACCGTCCTCGGTCTGGATTTTTCAGTCTTTGCAATACCCGGCCATACCCTGGGCCATATCGCCTTCTACCATAACGACCCGCACGCCCCGATATTGTTCTGTGGCGACACGCTATTTGCTGCGGGCTGTGGCCGTCTGTTCGAAGGCACTCCGGCGCAAATGCATCACTCGCTCAGTCGTATGGCCGCGCTGCCAGACAACACGCTGGTTTACTGCGCCCATGAATATACCTTGAGCAACCTGCGCTTCGCTCAAGCGGTTGAACCCGCCAACCTCGACATCGCCGAGCGTTTTGCAGAAGTCAGCCGGTGGAGAAGCGAAAACAGAATCAGCTTGCCCTCCAATTTAGCCCTGGAACGACTGACCAACCCGTTTATTCGGACACACGAAAGCGCAGTCAAAGAGAAAGCAGACGAACGGACAGGTACAGACAATCAGTCACCAACTGCCATTTTTGCTAGCCTGCGTGCTTGGAAAGATAAGTTCTAATTACGACCTTTATTGATACAAAATTTCTGAAAGGTTGACCATTCGCCGGGCGGTTCCTAGAATCGCCCGACATTTTCGCTTGGAACACCCCCCCAGCCAATGTCGTCATCTATACGCATAGCCATCAATTCAGACGCATTGACTCGGTTGGCCCAGGCTATCGCTGTAGTCCTGAGCGCCACGCTGGCTGGCTGTCAGACCACCAGCCACGTTGAGCCCAGCACCAGCCATCGGGCGCCCGCTTTAGCCGCGGAGTTCAAGCAAAAACCCAATTTCCTCGCCGGCAAACCAACCCCGTTGGCGCCACAGGATGTCTGGGAGCGGATGCGCCAGGGCTTTCAGTTACAAGAGGGCAACGGCCAAAACCCGCGTATTGACCAACAACGTCTCTGGTTCGCCAACAACCCTGCCTTCCTGGAGTCGGCTGGCGAGCGCGGCAGCCTTTACATGCATTACATCGTAGAGCGTCTCGAAGAACGCAATATGCCGCTGGAGTTGGCCCTGCTTCCGGTGATTGAAAGCGCCTACAACCCCATGGCGTATTCGCGCAGCGATGCGGTAGGTTTGTGGCAGTTCATCCCGTCGACCGGTCGTTACTTCAACTTGCGTCAGACCAGCTTCTACGACGGCCGCCGGGACATCACCGCGTCGACCATTGCCGCACTGGATTACCTGACCCGTCTGCACGACATGTTCAACGGCGACTGGTTGTTGGCGTTGGCGGCTTACAACGCGGGTGAAGGTACCGTCAGCCGCGCCATCGAGCGCAACCAGAAACTTGGCTTGCCTACTGATTACTGGAACCTGCCGTTACCGCAGGAAACCCAGGATTACGTGCCCAAGTTCCTCGCCCTCTCGCAAATCGTAATGGCGCCCGAAGCCTACGGTGTCAACCTGAACCCGATCGCCAACGCCCCGTATTTTGAAGTCGTCGAACTCAATCACACGATGAACCTGTCGAAAGTAGCCGCCATGGCGAATATCGACGAAGACGAACTGTTTCAGCTCAACCCGGCCTTCAAAAAGCGCATGACCATCGACGGTCCTCAGCATTTGCTGGTGCCAAAGGCCAAGGCGCAGTTGTTGACCGCCAGCCTGTCGAACATGAAACCGGAAGAACTGGTGGACTGGCAGCAATACAAGGTGCGCCGCGGCGATACCTTGGTCAGCCTCGCCAGCCGTTATCAGGTGTCGGTCAATACCATCAAGGACGTGAACAAGCTCTCTGCTAAAGGCGTGCACGTCGGGCAGACCTTGAGTATCCCGACCATTCCCGGCATGACGCCTGCTAAACCGGTGTTCCAGGAGATGGCCAGTAGCGAGAGCCCATCGCCTCGCCGCAGTTACAAAGTTAAAAAAGGCGATACCCTTGCGAGCATCGCCAAGTCGAATAAAGTTGAAGTCAAAGACTTGCAGCACTGGAACTCGCTTTCCGGCCAGCATTTGAAAATCGGCGAGTCGCTGGTCATGCAAGACACCAGCAAAGCCCGCTCTAAAACCTCGAATGTTGCTAGCGCGAAAAGCAAAGCAAGTGCCAAACAAACGACGCAGTACACCATCCGCAAAGGTGACTCGATGTATTTGGTCGCCAAGCGCTTCAATGTCGAAATGCAGCACCTCAAGCGTTGGAATCCGCGCAGTGGCCAAGCGCTGAAGCCGGGTGAGACGTTGACGGTTTATCGGAACGATTGAGTCGTTTAGTTTAATGGTGGAGTAGTGGCGCTGGGGTTGATGTGTATATCCGGCCGTTGTGGTTGCTGGGAGTAGGGTTTCGCTTTTACAGCGAGGAACCTTTTTCAAACGTCGGGGCGCCGAACCGCAAAAA
>NZ_JAMFRV010000443.1 GCF_026224925.1 Pseudomonas sp.
ACCGTCCTGTTTGCGGTACCACCAAGGCAACATGCGCCCGTCTTTCTCCATGCCCAGCACCGGAGGGTCGATATACGCGGCGTCGTTGTGATCCACTGCGCCGGGTTCCCATGCGATGTACGACCCGAGAATTTTCGGGTTCTGCACCACGGTTTCGCGCAGCATGTTCAGCAGTTGTTCGCGGCTGATTTTTAGCTGCGGATCGCCTTTGCTGTCTTTCATACCCATCAGGGCGTTGACCCGTGCCAGGCCCGCGGCGATTTGCAGCGGCGACTCCAGCTCACGTTTGATCTCACTGGCTTGGGTCTGAGCAATGGCAGTGAGGCGTTGTTCAACGGCTTGCTCAAATTGGCCCTGAGTACGTTTGTCCACCAGTTCTTGGGTGCGGGCTCCGGAAAACAGCGCATACAAAACGAGTGCAGCTACTACGCTGAGGACGATGGCACCGGCTAGGGCCGCCACGGAAAACTGGATTGACTTGAACTTCATAAAGGCTCCGGACGTGAGATTACGTCTGTCCTGCCTTATCGGCTCAGGCCTTGGAAAACCTGAGGCGGGGGCGACCAAAGGGCCGTGTTTAATTCGTGTGAGTCGTTATTGAGTATGGAAGCGAGTTATATGATGGTGTTGTGTTTTCAGGCTGAAGATTTTGGGTCAACCGGGCCGTCATTGACGACCCGATTGCTAGGCTGCCGACGCGGGTGTCAGACCCAGCCGCTGATCTGCATAGCCTTATAAACCGCGAACGCCGCCAAGACGAAGAACGCCAACGACGCCAAACGACGAATCAAGGTGAGGGGCAGCTTGTCGGCGGCAAAGTTACCGGCCAACACCACTGGAACGTTGGCGATTAACATGCCCGCCGTGGTGCCGAGAATCACTAGCCACAAGTGCGAATATTGCGCGGCGAGCATCACGGTCGCGATCTGGGTTTTGTCGCCGATTTCCGCAATGAAGAATGCAATCAGCGTGGTCAGAAATGGTCCGAATTTGCGCGCCGAGCTGCCTTCGTCGTCGTCCATTTTGTCCGGGACTAAGGTCCACAGCGCGGTAGCGACGAAACTGGCGGCCAGAATCCAATGCAGCGTGGCATCTGAAAACAAGCTGCCGAACCATGCGCCAATCGCGCCAGCTGCGGCGTGGTTAACCAGGGTGGCAGCAACGATGCCTGCAATGATTGGCCAGGGTTTGCGAAAGCGTGCAGCGAGAATCAGGGCGAGCAGTTGGGTCTTGTCACCGATTTCGGCCAAGGCAACAACAGCGGTAGGGACTAGCAGGGATTCCAGCATCAGGTTTTTCCTAAGGGCGGGTAGACACGGCTATGACACGTACAGCCTCCCCGCCCTGGGTAAGGTGTGCGTGTCATAGGTCTTGTCAAACCACCGATCCGTCTGAGCGGATCTGGGTCGCACGTACCATGGTCTGCTGACCAAGTATGTTGATACGTGCCGGACGAGCATGGAGGCTCGTGGGAGACTACTCCCCTAGGACGGAGCGGATTCTGCCTACGCGTAACGCATTCGGCAAGTGCTTATTTCAAGCGCGTTTGGCGCGGTATATGCGAAACCCCTGGCCTTCTGCCTTGATTGCGCAGACGCCCAAATGCTCTTCGATCAGCGGTTGATAGCGCAGGAAACTGTTGGCAACCAAGCGCAGTTCGCCGCCTGATTTCAGATGTAGGCGTGCTTTTCTCAGCAAGTTTTCTGTGGCTTGGTAATCAGTATGAACCCCGACATGGAACGGCGGATTGCTTAGGATAGTGCTCAAACCCATGGGCGCAGCGTCGATTCCGTCGCCGGTCAACACTTCGGCTTCCAATCCATTGGCTGCCAATGTCAGGCGGCTACTGGCAGTCGCGAAGGCATCGACGTCCAGCAGCGTAACGCTGTTATGCGGGTAGCGACGCTTGACCGCCGCGCCTAACACCCCTGCGCCACAACCGAAATCAAGGACGTTGCCGCTGGGCAGCTTGTCGAGATTTTTTAGCAGCAGCGCAGAGCCACGATCGAGGCGGCCGTGACTAAACACACCGGGAAGGCTGACCACTTTGAGTGGGCCATCTTCCATTTCTACTTCGTAATGCTGCGCGAGGCTTTCTAGCTCGACCGCTTGCGGCGCATGGTCTACGGTGACCAGCCACAGTTGGCAGTGACGAGCGCTGTCGAGTTTGCGCGGCTTGCCAAATGGGCTTAATTGCTTGGCAGCGGCTTCAATGCCGCTGCGCTTTTCACCGACCAAATACAACTCGCGACCCGCCAGGCGCGAAGCCAGCGCGTTCAACACGTAGTCGGCCAAGTCACGAGATTTGGGCAAGAACACCACAGCGGCTTCAAACGGTTGTTCCGGCGCGTTAACGCCGAAGTGGGTGCGACCTTCGAAGCCTGAATCCAGGGTTGCCTGGTCGCCGGCATGCCAGCACCAGCCATGAGCGTTCGGCAATTGCCCGAGCAGATCGTCGGCAGGCAATCCGGCCAGGAGCAACGAGCCCTGAAACAATTCGGCCTGACGGAGTAATACTTCGCTGCGCGGGTCCATCTTTAGCTCCTGCAAAATGGGCGAAGTCTAAACGTTTTTCATCAGGCCTGTGCCTAGCGTCTCAGCTCACCACGCGTCGCGGTGTTCCGGCGACGTATGCTTGGGTGTTTTCGATGAGCTGGCCGACGATTCGTTGCCGAGCCTCGCGGCTGCCCCACGCGTTGTGCGGGGTGACGATCAGTCTTGGAATATCGCCCGCCAACAGTGGATTGCCATCAACCGGAGGTTCGACGGTGAGTACGTCAGTCGCTGCACCGCCTAGGTGACCGTTGCGCAACGCGTCGGCCAGGGCCTGCTCGTTGATCAAGCCGCCGCGAGCAGTATTGATCACAAACGCATGGGGTTTGAGCAGCGACAGTTCGTGAGCACCGATCATGTCGCGGGTGTGTTCGTTGAGCGGGCAATGCAAGGTCAATGCATCCACCTGTGGCAGTAGCTCACTCAGTGGCACGCGGTCTGGACGGGCAGGGCGCCCCGGGATTTGCCCGAGCAGCACGCGCATGCCGAACGCTTCAGCCAATTTCGCCACGGCGCCACCCAGTTCGCCATGACCCAACAGGCCCAAGGTTTTACCTTCCAGCTCTACGATAGGGAAATCCAGCAGGCAAAACTGTTTCGCTTGTTGCCAGCGCCCTTGCTGCACGGCGTTTTGATAGTCAGGCAGGCGCGTTGCCAGCGCGAGCAGCAACGTCAGTGTGTGTTGCGCCACGGACGGCGTGCCATAACCCTGGCAATTACTGACGACCACCCCGTGTTCCCGGGCCGCTACCAAATCGACATTGTTGGTGCCCGTGGCAGTGATCAGTACCAGTTTCAACCCCGGGCACGCGGCGAATGTCTCGGCGTCGATCACGGTTTTGTTGGTGATCGCTACCTGCGCACCTTGCAGGCGCTCTTTGATTTGCTGCGGCGAACTGCTGCTGTGCAACTCCAGTTCGCTGAAGTTCTCGCGCAGGGCAGTGAAGTCCAAGTCGCCAAGGTCAAGGGAGGTGTGGTCGAGAAATACTGCCTTGTACTGGCTACTCATTGGTTTAGGGCTCCTGAAATAAATTAAACAACAACTTAGTGCTGGGCGGATAACGCCAATAGCTCATCGGTACGTTGCTGTTGCGCTTTGCCACACGCTACCAGCCAGCGGTGAAAGTCGCGACACTGTGGTTTATGTAACGAGTTCGGGTTCCAGCTAAGTTGGTACGGCGACGAAAGCTGAATGGCGTAGGCGTAAGGAATAATCAGTCGGCCCGCCGCGACGTCTTTTTCAATCATGGAATACTGCGCGAGCACCACGCCTTGTTCGTCAATGGCCGCTTGAATCGCCATGCTCGAGGACGAGAAGCTTCGAAGGGCAGCGATGGGCTGGTCGGTTTGCCCCCCAGCCGATTCGAACCACTCCTGCCATGAAGGCGGTGAGTCGAACTTTGGTCGGGAATCGATGCTAATCAGCGGCAGGCGTAACAGCTGTATTGCTTTGTAGAGGGTGACATTCGGGGCGATCAGTGTTGGCGAGCAGGCGGGGACCACACAATCTCGAAACAACTCCAGTGTGTGCGCCGAGGTTTCCGTGCTTTCGCCGTAGCCGATACGAAAATCCACGCCGTCTTCGTCCAAGGTTTCAGTCAAGGTGCTGTCGAAGTGCAGGGTCAATGTTGGCCATTGTTTTTCCCATTCATAAGTCAGCGGCGCGAGCCACTTGGAAAGAACTGAGGGCAGGGCGCTGACGTACAGATGGTCGGGATTTTTGCTGCGTTCAACTTCGACGGCGGCGAGCCTGAGTTCTTCGAAGGCTGATGTGCAGCGCGAATGGAAGCGTCGACCACTGGCATTCATCCTTAAGCGCTGGCCTTCCTTGTACATGAGGCTCAACCCGAGGGCGTCTTCGAGGATTTTCATTTGTTGGCTCACCGCACCGGCCGAAATCCCCAGGCGCTTGGCTGCTTGAGCGACGCCGCCACAATGGCCAACAGCTTCGAACACTTGGAGAGAGCGCAGCGGCGGTAAAGTGCTCATGTATTTCTCAGCGAAGAAGGTTTAGAAAATCTAACGATAGCGACAGATTTAGCCATCTTTTCTTCAGATGTAAACCTCCTTAGGCTTTCCGGCATGCAATTACCCATCAATTTCCCCAGGCCCGGAGCCCTCCATGACCCACTACCCTCAGCAGATCAGTCACGTTGTACTGGGCGATAAAGAACCCTCCATTGAAGAGTTCGTTGCCATCGCTCGCTACTCGGCCACGGTATCTTTTTCCCCGGCGTATGAGGCGCGGGTTAGAAAGTCGCGGGGTCTGATCGAGCGCTTTCTCGATGAGAATCGCTTGGTCTACGGCGTGACGACCGGTTTCGGCGACAACGTTAAGCACGTGATCTCGCCCAAAGACGCCAAAGCCCTGCAGGTCAATATCGTGCGCTCTCACGCGGTTTCAGTCGGTGAGCCGCTGAATCGCGAGCAAGTGCGCGCGATTCAATTGATGACGCTGATCAGCTTGGGCAAAGGCTATTCCGGGGTGCGTCTAGAGCTGCTGGAACTGATCGCGGCGCTGCTCAACAACGACGTGTTGCCGTTTGCCCCAGGTGAAGGTTCAGTGGGTTATTTGGCGGTTGAAGGCCATTTGGCTTTGGTGTTGCTAGGCGAAGGTCAAGCTCGGGTCAAGGGCGGTGAGTGGGTGGATGGCGCGACCGCATTGAAGCTCGCAGGTTTGCAGCCGACCGATCTGCAGTGCAAAGAAGGCTTGGCAATGCTTAATGGCAGCACCTCGGTGACGGCCATTGCCATGCTTGCGCTGTACAACGCCCAGCAGGCCGCCATGATTGCCGATGTCGCGGCGGCGTTGTCATTGGAGGCGCTGAAAGGGACTATCCGCGCGTTCGACCCTCGCTATCACTCGGTCAAAGCACACGCAGAACAAGCGCAAACCGCGAGCAATATCAGCGCGCTGCTGCATGACAGCCAGTTAATTGCCGAAAACGTAGACTACCGACTTCAAGACGCCTACAGCTTGCGTGCCGTTCCACAGGTGCATGGCGCGTCCAAACGATTCATCGAAAATGCGCGGCAGAGCATCGAAAACGAAATTCACTCGTCAGGCGATAACCCGGTGATATTCCCCCTCGACGACGGTGACGGGATCGCAATCTCCGGTGCCAATTTCGATGGCACCTATATAGGCATGTCGGCTGACACGTTGTGCATCGCGTTAACCAACCTGGCGAAAATCTCCGAGCGCCGTACCGATCGCATGGTCAATTCGCACTTCAGCGAACTGCCAGCATTTCTGGTGCGTAACCCTGGCCTCAACAACGGTTACATGATTGTTCAGTACACCGCTGCTGGCCTGCTTGGGGAAATGAAAGTGCTGTCGCACCCGGCGTCTATTGATTCGGTATCTACCTGCGGCAACCAGGAAGATCCGGTCAGCTTTGCCTACAACGCGGCAATCAAAGCCTACAAAGTGTCGCAGAAACTGGAATCGGTGTTGGCCATCGAGGTTCTAGTGGGCTGCCAGGCATTGGATTTTTATCAAGTGAGCAAGGCATCTTCAGCCACAAAAGCCGTCTACGACCTGGTCCGTACCCGCGTGCCAGTGGCCAACGATGATCGCGCGTTCTATCCGGACATCGTGAGTGTTACCGAGCAAGTGCGCAGCGGCGAGTTGATCAGCGTCGTCGCTGAGGTCATGGCTAAGCGCTAACTCCCAATCCCCCTGTAGGAGCCAACTTGTTGGCGAGACGGCGTGTCAGACAGCCCGCGCCGCCCGAAAAATCGCCAACACGTTAGCGCCTACCGATCACCTGCACCTGCAGATCCATACTCCTTCCCCCCAAAGCACACTTTTGGTTCGGAAAGTAACGCCTTGTCCCCGATTTAGTGCGATTTCCCAGCCACGTCTAGAACCCGCTACAGTCAAAATCTGTCTCAAGAGCTGTCAGGCTGCGGCTCGGTTACTTTTTGAGACACTTTTTCAGAGTTGGCGTTTAAATTGCTTGTACCTGTATGTACAAGCATAGGGGACCACATGTGTGGTTTTTTGTACTCCACGTTCTCATTTGGCTTAGGCGGGAAGGATAACGATGTCGAAGAAAATCAGTTGGTTTGGTTGTGTAGCTGTTAGTGCCGCAGCACTGGCGTTTATGCCAGTTGTGCATGCCAAAGACTGGACGTCTGTAAACATCGCTACGGAAGGCGCGTACGAGCCTTGGAATCTGACGTTGCCGGGCGGCAAGATCGGCGGCTTCGAGCCTGAACTGATGGATATCCTCTGCCAACGCATGAAATTGAAGTGCAACGTGGTGGTGCAGAACTGGGACGGGATGATTGCCAGCCTGAACTCGGGCAAGTTCGACGTCCTGATGGACGCTATCGTGATCACGCCAGAACGCAAAGAGGTCATGGCATTCTCCATCCCTTACGCAAGTACGCCTGCCAGTTTCGTTGCGCTCGACGCGAAATTGCTGCCGGGTAAAACCGGTCAAGCGGCGGGCATTACCTTGGGCACTGATGCCAAACAAGTCCGTGCCAGTGTTGAAGAACTGCGTACTGCGTTGAAGGGCAAAACCATCGGTATTGCTTCGGGCACGGTCTACACCCCGTTCATTGATGAGCAGTTCAAAGACGTCGCCACCATTCGCGAATACAGCAGCTCGGCAGAAGCGATTCTGGATTTGCAGGCTGGCCGAATCGATGTGGATTTCGATGACGTGACCTTCTTGAACTCACTGATGGACAAGCCGGAAAACAAAAAGCTGGTGTACACCGGTCCACAGATCGCCGGTCCGATCTGGGGTGAAGGCGAAGCGTTGGGCTTCCGTCAGAAAGATGCAGATTTGAAAGCCAAGTTCGATGCCGCGTTGAAAGAAGCACTGGCTGACGGCACCGTTAAAAAACTCAGCGAAAAATGGTTCAAGCTGGATTTGACTCCAAAATCCTGATGCTGGCGTACCTGGCGCCTTAACGGCGCCAGGCTTCAAACAAGCTATTCGCAGGAACGTGTATATGAATCTCTTGCAGATGCTGAGCTTCGGTGAAACGGGTTGGGGGATGGCGCTGCTCAAAGCCGCCGGTACTACCCTGTTGTTGACCTTGGCGGCGTTGTTGATTGGCGCACTGATCGGGGGCGTGATTGCAGCGGCAAAGCTGTCTCGTCGACGCATATTCCGGGGCTTGGGGGACCTGTATTCGATCCTGTTTCGAGGCATTCCCGAGTTGCT
>NZ_JAMFRV010000444.1 GCF_026224925.1 Pseudomonas sp.
GGTGGTAGACATCTCTTTGCCGTCGGCCTCGAACGCGAAACGCGCGTAGTCAGCCAGGGCTGGCACGGCGACGTGCTCGTTGCCCTTCTGCCGCGCAGGGATGTAGCCGCCCAACGCTGCTCTGCGCTCACGCAGATAACGCATCTCCTGGCTATCTTCGGCCGGACGATAGAAGCGCAATTGCGCAACATCTTCGTCCGAGAGTGGCAGCGCGAAACGATCACGAAACGCCTTGAGTGCATCGACATCCAGCTTCTTGGCTTGGTGCGACGTCATGCGAGACTCTCCGGCACCGCCCATGCCGTAACCTTTCTTGGTTTTGGCCAGGATTACGGTCGGACGTCCCTTGTGCGCCTTGGCAGCGGCGAACGCCGCATGGAGCTTGCGGAAATCGTGACCGCCGCGCTTCAGGGCATCGATCTCGGCATCGGACATGTGCGAGACCAACTCTTTGATCTCTGGATCCTGCTGGAAGAAGTGCAGCAAGTTGTAGGCCCCGTCCTTGGACCCTAGCGTCTGATATTGGCCATCGACGGTCTGGGCAAAGCGTTGCAACAGGGCATTGTTGGTGTCCCGTGCAAACAACGGATCCCAGTCCGATCCCCAAATGACTTTAACGACATTCCAGCCAGCGCCAGTAAACAACGCTTCAAGTTCCTGAATGACCTGGCCGTTTCCACGCACCGGGCCATCCAGACGCTGCAAGTTGCAATTGACGATAAACGTGAGGTTATCGAGTTTTTCCCGCGCAGCGAGCGTGAGTCCTGCAATCGATTCAGGCTCATCCATTTCACCATCACCGAATACCCCCCATACATGACGCTCGGAAGTGTCGGAGAGATTGCGGTGCTCCAAGTAACGCATATACCGCGCTTGATAAACCGCACTGATAGGACCAATACCCATAGATCCGGTCGGGAATTGCCAGAAGTCGGGCATCAGCCAGGGGTGCGGGTATGAACTCAGCCCATTGCCGCCGACTTCCTGGCGATAGTTGGCGAGTTGCTCTTCGGACAGTCGTCCCTCGAGGAACGCACGGGCGTAGACGCCAGGTGCCGAATGCGGCTGGTAAAACACCAGATCGCCACCGTGACTCTCATCACGGGCACGGAAGAAGTGGTTAAAGCCAACCTCAAAGATTTCGGCGGCAGACGCATAACTTGCGATATGCCCACCCAGATCTCCGTAGGCCTGGTTTGCGCGCACCACCATGGCCAATGCATTCCAACGAATTATCGAAGTAATCCGCTCCTCGACAGCAAGGTCTCCTGGATAGGGACCCTGCCTTTCAATCGGAATTGTGTTCCGATAAGCCGAGTACGGGTGCACATGCGAGGTGATGCCCAGTGCTCTTGCGTGTTGCTCTAACTGTTTAAGCAGGAACTGCCCGCGCTCGGAACCGCCATCGCGCACTACGGCCTCCAGCGACTCCAGCCACTCCTGCGTTTCATCCCGGTCAATATCCATCGACGCCATTGACCCGGTTATCGAATTTTCGTTTAGCGAACTCATATCTGCCTCCACTTCTGTTGTTGTTCGCTTAGAGATGAACCGACAGAACGTGCCGCCGTACTAAGCTTCATTACTGCTAAACCTCGGCATGAAATGCCTGGGACAATTTCTATTGAGTGCATAACTGCACCCATTTCAGGTCGTCGTCCGAAAACCTCCAACCGCCTCGTTGAGCGCGCCGCCCACCTGTTCCAACCCGCGCACAGATGCTTCCAGCAACCCGCTGGCAGCGGTACTTTGCTCTGCGACCGCGCGTATCCGCTCCATACTGTCGCCAACCTGTTCAGCCACTGCACTCTGCTGTTCGGCCGCCGCAGCGATCCGCTGACTCATCTGCTCCACTGTCGACACCGCCGCGGCTATTTCCTGCAGCGCTTGTGACGCCTGTGCAGCGAGCACCACGCTCTCGCCGGTCAGTGTCTGGCTCCCCTGCAAGCGACTGGCCGCCTGCTCGGCGACGGCGCGCAGTTGCTGGATGATGGTGGCGATATCGTCGGTGGAGGCTTGTGTGCGCCGCGCCAGGTTGCGTACCTCGTCCGCCACCACAGCGAATCCACGACCGTTTTCGCCGGCACGTGCGGCTTCAATCGCAGCATTCAGAGCCAGTAGATTGGTCTGCTCGGCCAGGGCTTTGATCACATCGAGCACCTTGCCGATAGCCGTACTCTCGTTGAGCAGCGAGCCCATTGCCTCGGAACATCCACTCATCTCCTGAGCCAGGTGACCGATCTTGTCCGTCGCCTGGCGCACCAATTCCTCGCCTTTGCGCGCCTGACCGTCGGCGTGCTCGACTGCGTCGCGGGTCTGACTGGTATTGCGCGCGACGTCTTGTGCGGTAGCGGCCATCTGTTGCATGGCGGTGGCTGCCAATTCAATTTCCTCGCGCTGCGAATCGACTCCCTGACGAGTACGCTCGGTGACCTGCACCAGACTGCTGGCGGCCTGGTTCAGCTCGCCGACACCCTGGCCAATCCGGCCGATCAGCCCACGCAAACTGTCGAGCATGACCCCGACGCTGCCGAGCAATTGTCCCAGCTCATCGCGTCGTCCAGATGCATCGATCTGTGCGCTGAGATCGCCCGATGCCACGCGCCGGGTGAGTTCAACAGCCTGACGCAACGGCTGCAGGATCAAGTGGCGAATCAACAGGCAAGCGCCGATACCGAAGCTGAGCGCCAACAGCACGATCCCCTCAAGCAGCCGCGAGACCCGCTGACTCATCGACTGCGAGGCCTGCACCTGCGCGACGCGGGCCGCGCCAAGCAGCGCGCTGACCTTGTCAGCGGCGACATTCATCGCGGCTTGGCTATCGGCGGTTTGATCACGGCTCGCGGCGTAACCGTTGAACGCGGCGCTGTATTCACCCAGCGCCGCACTCGCCTGGGTCAGCGACTCCCGCTCCGAACCTTCGAGCTGCTGCTCCAGGCTTGCCATGTACGAGCGCAGCTCAATTACCCGCGCCTCCCAGGCATTACGCACTTCCGTGCTGCCTTGCAGAGTGAAAAAGAGTTCGCTGTCACGCAGATTTGCCAGCTTGTCACGCAGCGTGGAGGCTTGTTCAAGCTGCAGCATGCGCACCGAGTCAGCCGGTTGCGCCCGCGAGGCCAAGAGGTTGACCGCGTCGAGCTGATCCAGCATCACCACGGTGAATCGCTCGCCAAGCACCTGAGCCAGCTGCTGCATGCGCAGGCGAGCTTCACGGGCATCGCGCTGGGCTTGAGCGTACCGCTCGAACTGGGCGAGATAGATTTTTGCCGCATTTATGGAATCGCGCTGCCCGCCCTGGGATTTTTCCAGCAACAAGACAAGCTCGCCGGTGATACCGGCAACCTTGTGGGCCTCCTCCTCAGCCAGGTCCAGAGCGAACGCCTTTACCGATACCTGCGCTTGCAACAACAGCGACTCGACAGAGGCGACGTCGTTCATCTTCTCGGCCCGTGCTTCGAGCACGTTGAAGGCGTAAAACGCTGTCGCTGCAACGCCTAGCGTCGATACTAGGACCAAGGCGAAACCCAGTGACAGCTTGTTACCTACTGACAGGTTGCCCAGCGCACGAGCAATCACAGGGACCGCCCTTTGCACAATGAAAGAGAAGCGCAAGTTGCAGAGAGGTCGTATGGCGAGCTGAGCATATGAGATCTTCTTCTTGTTGTTTTTTTGATTTCTGACGCTCTGCGTCCCTCAAGCGTTTAGAGCCTATCTCGTCTGAGTGCGGCTCGGCTAATGGCCAATAATGATGGGAGCTAGTTGAAACGCTGATAGCCTTGGACTCCCCCACTGAACCCCAAGAATAGGAAGGTCGGCGTCCTTGATCCTATGGATAACGGGGCCCGGCCAAGGCACTTAAACCCTTCGACGCCCGACGCCGCTTCTCAATCAGAAAGCGTTTTCAGACCCTGCCTGAAGTTTGCGTACTCCCTTCGGACAAACTCGTCGAAGGAAGTGGCGGGACGACCAAGGAGAAAAGACAGCACGTTGGAATTACCGACAAAGTCGTGGTTGCTGTAATACGAAGCGATAGCGAGGTTCATCCGCAACAAATGTTGGCCCGCACTTGGACCCAGGCCGCCGAACCGCTCGCGGACAAATACCTCGACATCGAAGCGCTCGACGGTAATCTCACGGCCTACTACGTTCGAAGCGACCACCCCGATGTCGTGCGCTGTGAAGGAACCGGGACCGACCAACTCATAGGTTGCGGCGGCGTGACGCTCGCGGTTAGAAAGAACCCGCGCAGCCACGTCGGTAACGTCTTCCAGATCCACCATCGACTGTCGTTTGTCCAAAGACCACGCCAAGCGGAATACGTCTTCCTCGAAGACCGCCTTCATACGAGACGGCAGCATGTAATTGGCTGGCTGCAGAATGGTGTACTCGAGCCCTGAGCACAGCAAATACTCTTCAATGTCGCGTTTGATCTCATGCTGGATCAAATCGGTAGCGATGGAGTGGAGCACTGAGCTGAAAACGAAGTGGCCCACGCCCTCCGCTCTTGCAGCGTCAACCATAGAGAAACCCATCGCGCGCTCGTCCTCATGGAGCGTCGGCCCAATGTGGTACACGCTTCTGACACCCTTCATGGCATGGGTAATAAATGCCGGATCGGCTAGATCGCCCACTAAAACCTGTTGCACGCCGAGCGCTCGCAGCTGCTTGGCCGACTCGTAGGTTCTTACGCAGGCCCGCACGTAATGGCCGGACGTGAGCAGCTTGGGCACTAGCCGCTTACCTTGATTGCCATTAGCCGATGTTATGAGGATCAATGAACTCATCTCCTAAAAGAAAACCTTATCGGTCAAAGCCGCTTTTTCATCCGACGGTGTCCTGTCGAACATAAGTGCGCCCTCCCCCTTACCAGGTAGGGCGCACGCCAACGATTAGCCAGTTTTAAGGGGGAGCTGGAGATAGGAGGCGTGTTCACCGCCGGTGTGGATCACATGCTGCCCAGAGTTGGCACCGACGTACTCTCCGATGCCAGGCATCATGGTGCCCATCAAGTTTCGCGAGCTAATGACAAAACGCAGCTGTTCGCCGGGGTAGAACGCTATGCCGAGCGGTAACAGGTCGATCTCGATGTCGACGATCTCACCGGGTGCGAGTTTTTCCACACGGTCGAAACTGTGGGCCGGCACGTCCTCGCTTGAAAGCCCTTTATCGAGATGCCGAGCCGAGACACGCAAGCGTCCGTCAGAGCCTTTGTAACGAAGAATGGTCGCACCGTGATCGGTGAGGTCGTGAACCCTCGCGCTGTGGTTAGGCGTGGTGAATTGCTGCAGCGGCGTGCCGTAGGCGTCGAGCTTTTGCACCAGTACAAACAAGTCCATGTCGTCGGCGCCTTTCGCTTCGACCCAGAGGTGCGCTTTGGGATAACCGACCAGTACCGTCTCCTTGTCGAAGCGGGTAATGAACGAGACCGCATTGGGGTTATTTTCGACACCATAGTCGGCTGGCACATCGGCGGCCGGCGCTTGGATGGTTAGCGTACGGGTGCGACCATCGAGGTAGAACCTAGTCGATACCACGCCTTGCGGGGGGAACTCGTCTGCAGCGACGTTAACCTGATCACCGCCTTTGAAGTCGTGCACGGCATAGCGCACCCGTGGTGTTGCCTCCCAATCGTTGGCCTCATCTTTCAGGTAACGGTCGAAGAAGCGGCGCAGGTCGTCCACGTTCGCTTCGTCGTAGTAGTCGGGCCACTCCTGGCTGTTATGGATGCGCAGCCATTTGTCTTGCGAGGCGATCCGCCGCCAGGCGCGGAATGTACCGGCGGTATGCAACGTATTGGAATAGCTCGCGACGATGTACGCCGGCACGTTGATTCGCTCGAACTCGGGGATCTTGTTTTCCCACAGCGCGTTCATCAGCGGGTAGCGCTGCGCCTCGGACAGGACGTCTTCTTTCTGGTTCTTGCCGAAGAAACTGCCGTTCTGCAGCAGCCCGGCGAATGCGAGGTCAGGCATGCCACCGCGCAGAACCAGGTCGCGGTAAACATCGCTCACGCCTTCCCACGGGTTGATGGCTTTCAGTGCCTTGGGCTGCTCGGCAGCCGCGAACCACTGCGAAACGGCCAGGTACGAGGTGCCGCTCATGCCGACATTGCCGCTGCACCATTCCTGCTCCGCCAGCCAGTCGATCAGGTCGTGGCAATCGCGGCCATCCTGGCGGTCCCAGATCACACTGTCGCCTTCGGAGTCGACGCAGCCGCGAATGTCCGGGTTGCAGATGGCGTAACCGTGTGCGCACCAATAAGCGGGGTCCGGGGCTTCGAACTTGGCCAGGCCGGAGACAATATTGTTGTTCAGGCCGACCAGGCCAAACACGCCCATCACGCTGACGGAGGTGCCCTGCCCTTTGCCATACGGGCTCCAGGCTACAATGACCGGCACCTTTTCGGCGCCAGCCGGGCGAAACAGGTCGACGTAGATCGTCACGCCATCGCGCAACTGCACCGCCACGTCCTTCTCGAACACGATGTCGACTGGAATTGGGCGAAATTGCGGGGCAACTTGAAAGCCCTTCTCCAGGGTTCGCGTACCCGGTTCAAAGGCGGTCAGAACGCCGGTTCTTGCAGGCGGCAGTGGTTGGGACGGCACGAACAGTTTTAAGTTATCGCTCATGGTGAGATTTCCTTCGTTTTTGTCGCCGGTCTAAACCGGGGCTAATTCATAAAACGGACGCGTGAATAAAGCATCAGAAAAACAACGTGAGACCGGCTTGCAGATTAAGTGTATCTTTGACATCGGGACTAAATGCCGGGTGCTCCACGTAACTAAGCCCTGTACGAAGATACGTGCCAGCGGCAATACGCATATTGTAAGCAAGCGTTGTAGACCTTGAATCGTCGGCGTTAGATACATGGAGTGTATCGAGCTTTTTATTGGCATCGTCGCTGTAGCTGGTATAACC
>NZ_JAMFRV010000043.1 GCF_026224925.1 Pseudomonas sp.
ATGTTCTCCAGGCCAATGCGTCCGGTGACCAATGGTGTTATATCCAAGCTGCCGTCGGCGATGAGGGCGATAACGTCGGCGAATTCACCGTTGTAGGCCAAAGAACCCATGACCTGTTTTTCGGTGGATACCAAGTCAAAGAAGTTGAACTCGCTGGGTTCCTCGAAAATACCCACAAGCACGCACTTGCCAGCGTTGCGAATCATATCGATGGCGATCTTGGCCGTGTGCTTATTGCCGATACATTCGAAGCTCACATCGGCGCCCAAACCATGGGTGACCGCACGCACCTCGGCGAGCGCGTCGCACTCGGAAGGATCGAAGACATGGGTGGCGCCGACTTCCAACGCTTTGGCCTTGCGCGCCGACGACATTTCCAGCGCGATGACCTGCTCGGCACCGGCCGCTTTGGCGCACATGATGGTGCATAGCCCTATGGTACCGGCGCCCACCACCACAACGGTTTGCCCCTGTAGGCTTCCCGCTTTTTTGACCGCGTGCATGCCTACCGCCAAGGGTTCGATCAGTGCGCCGGCCTCTTGGGGGAAGCCCGCCGGCAATTTGTATAGAAGGTTGGCGGGCACATTGACCCATTCGGCAAAGGCGCCGTCGTTCATCAGACCGGTAAACGCCAGTCGCTCACAAATATTGTAAAGACCATGGGTGCAGTAGTAGCAGGTCCCGCAATGCTGGCAGGCATCGGCGGTGATCAAGTCGCCCACGGCGAAACCCTGAACGTTGGCGCCGAGCTTGACGATCTCGCCACAAAACTCATGACCGAGAATGCATTGGCCTTGAATGCCGGTCATCGGGTGCGGGACATCCACCGGAATGAACACCGGGCCAGCGACGTATTCATGCAGGTCGGAACCGCAAATGCCGCACCAGTCCACCCGAATTTGCACCCAGTCAGCAGGTGGTTCAGAGGGCAGCGGCACATCTTCTACGCGGATATCGTTACGGCCATGCCAAACCGCTGCGCGCATGCTGGCGGTGCTTTTCAATGCAGTGTTCATTATTGTTATCTCCTCACGACAGCGTGGAGGCTCTGGCGAGTGTCGGGCAGGCCAGGGCCGATGATTTTATTGGCCCTGCAAGAACCCGAGGATCAGGCGGTTGACCTGCTCCGCCGCTTCCATCTGCACCATGTGACCTTGACCCGCCAACACCTCTACTTGCGCATCAAGTCCTTGGGCGTGGGCGGCGGGGATGATGGCGTCGTTCGCTCCCCAGATCACCAGGCTCGGTTGCCGGGTGACCACGGCGCGCAAGTCGGTTTGTTGCTGGCCATTGGTAAATAACTGGCTGGACAACAGGCGCAAGGCGGCATTGACGCCTTCCAGCCGTTTGTACTTGAGCATGTCTTCAAGCATTTGCCGATTCACCAGCGCCGGGTCGGAAAACAGCTGCACCAGTTGTGGCTTCAAGGCATTGCGGTTGGCTGCGTCGACGAAACCCTGCAAGTAGTCACCATTGATCTGCGGACCAAGGCCGGCGCTGGCAATCAGACTCAGTGATTTCACCCGCTGCGGCGTAAGCCGAGCAGTATTGAGGGCAACGGCACCGCCCAGCGAGTGACCGGCCAAGTGCGCGGTCTCGATATCTAAATGATCCAGCAGACCCAAGACGGTCTGGCTCAGTTCGTCCAGGTCGCCGCGTTGCAGGCTTTTGCCTGATTCGCCATGGCCGGGCAAATCGAGGGCAATGACGCGTCGCTCGGCAGACAGGGCGTCGTGGTTGAACAGCCAATTGTTCAAGTCCCCGCCAAAGCCGTGAATCAACACCAACGGCACGCCACCTTCGCCTCGGTCGAAGAATCGCAGCGTGCGACCGTCGAGCTGGATTTTCTGAGGCGCCGGACCGCTGTCCTCGTCGGCATCGCCCCCCGGTACGAACTCGGCCTGGAAGCGCTCGATCACGGCGTCGATTTCCGCATCGCTGGCATCACCGTCAACTACCACGGCGAGCAGGGCGCCCACGGACAAGGTTTCATCCTGTTGCGCCACCCGCCGCCGCAGCACGCCGGAAAACGGCGTTTCGACACTGCTGGAAATCTTGTCAGTTTCGACATCCAGCACCTGATCGCCTTTTTCAATGTGCGCGCCTTCTTCTTTGAGCCACGTGTCGACGCGACCTTCAGTCATCGACAGCCCCCACTTGGGCATCGTTAGCGTGTGGATCTGGCTCATGCAGCTTTCCTCCCTTCGCAGATTTTCTGCACCGCTGCTTCGATTTTTGCAGCGGTAGGGATGTAGAGGTCTTCCAGTGCATCGGAAAACGGAACGGGCGTGTGTGGGGCGGTGACCATTTCGATGGGCGCCTGTAGCGAGAAGAACGCTTTTTGCGCCACCAGTGCCGAGATGTCGGTGGCCACCGAACAACGTGGATTGGCTTCGTCGATCACCACCAGGCGGCCAGTTTTCTCCACGCTTTCCAGAATGCTGTCTATGTCCAGTGGGCTGGTGGTGCGCAAGTCCAACACTTCGCAGGAGATCCCTTGGCGTGCAAGGTTGTTCGCCGCCTCCAGCGCCAGGTGGACCATGCGCCCGTAGGTCACTAAGGTCACGTCGTCGCCGTCGCGCAAGAAGTTGGCTTCGCCAAACGGCACGGTATAGAGCTCTTCCGGGACTTCACCCTGCATGCTGTAGAGCATTTTGTGTTCGCAGAAAATCACCGGGTCGTTGTCGCGGATGGCCTGAATCAGCAACCCCTTGGCGTCATAAGGTGAAGAGGGGCAGACCACTTTTAGCCCCGGGATGTGCGTCCACAAAGACGTGAGCATTTGTGAGTGCTGTGCGGCGGCCCGCAGGCCCGCGCCGTACATGGTGCGAATCACCACCGGCGTGACCGCTTTGCCTCCGAACATGTAGCGAAATTTGGCTGCCTGGTTGAGGATCTGATCCAGACAGCAGCCGGCGAAGTCGACGAACATTAGCTCGCACACTGGCCGTACGCCTTGGGTGGCGGCACCAATGGCTGCGCCGACATAGCCCAGTTCCGACAGCGGTGTGTCCAGCACCCGCCCTGGAAATTCGTGATAAAGGCCTTTGGTGACGCCGAGTACGCCGCCCCAGGCATCTTGTTCTCCGGGTGCGCCTGCTCCACCGGCAACGTCTTCACCCATGATGAATACCGTGGGGTCGCGGCGCATTTCCTGCGCCAGCGCTTCGTTGATTGCCTGCTGATAGCTGATTTTTCTCGCCATGATAGTTCTCCTGTTGTTCTTGTTGTGAGGTCGGCTCAGGGATAGGACACGTACACGTCGGTCAGAAGATCGCTGGCTTGGGGTTTGGGGTCGGACTTGGCCAGCCGTACGGCGTCCTCGATCAGTTGCTCGACGTCTTGATCGATCTGGTCGAGTTGCGTGACTTTCAGCAGTCCGGCATTCAGGCTGCGTTCGCGAAACTGTTGGAGGCAGTCGCGGGTGTCGCGAAAGTTTTTAACCTCGTCGGGCGCACGGTAGGTTTGGGCGTCACCTTCGAAGTGGCCGTAGTAACGGGTGAGTTTCATCTCGATCAGCGATGGACCTTCCCCAGCCCGAGCGCGGGCGACGGCCGCACCGGCCGCTTCGTGGACGGCGAAGAAGTCAAAACCATCCACCGTGACGCCAGGCATGCCGAAACCGGCTGCGCGATCAGCGATGTGATCGCTGGCCACCGACCACACAGAGGCCGTGGCCTCGGCATAACCGATGTTTTCGGCGATAAACAGGCAGGGCAAATTCCAGACCGACGCAAGGTTCATGGCTTCGAAGACTGCACCTTCGTTCGAGCCGCCATCACCAAAGAAGGCCACGGCGACCCCTTGCGTGCCTTTAAGCTTGGCCGCCAGTGCGGCACCGGCAGCCAGTGGCGCGCCCGCACCGACAATGCCGTTAGCGCCGAGCATGCCTTTCTCCAGGTCGGCGATGTGCATCGAGCCGCCTTTGCCGCCACAGACACCGGTTTTCTTGCCATAGATCTCGGCCATCATGCCGTACACATCGACACCTTTAGCGATGCAATGCCCATGGCCACGGTGGGTGGAGGCGATGCAATCATCATCGGTGAGGTGGGCCATAACCCCGGCAGCAGAGGCCTCTTCACCGGCGTACAGGTGGACGAAGCCAGGAATCTCGCCAGTGGCGAACTCGACATGCAGCCGTTCTTCAAAGACGCGAATGGTCCGCATCACTTTGTAGGCATGTAACAGTTGGTCTTGGGACAGGTGAGTGGACATTTTTTGTTCTCCAGGAGTGTCTCAACACAGAAGGTTTGCGGGGTGTTGCGGGTGTTCGCGACCAATCGCTAGCAGGCGATGGCGTGCGGCGTAGGCCAGAACGGCTTCGACATCGATGCTGATCGGGCCGTAAGAATCGAGGGTGACGGTGGGGTGGTCGTAGGCGCTGAATTCGATTTCACGTTCACCGTCCAGCGCGAGCGTGCCGCTGGCCAGGCTCAGTGAATACGCCACGCCGGGCTGCATAGAACCGCAGTCGCTGACGGCGCAACCCTGCAGTAAGCCGGGTGCCAACGGCACTAGCACAGCCTCGTCGGCGTCGGGGCTCAGGCGGATCCAGGCTCCCAGCGGCGATTGGCGCGAGACCGGGCACCACAGGCCGCACAGCGCAGAAAGTCCGATGGCGTGGGGCTCGGCAAAGGTCACGAAGACCTCCGCCAAATCCTCGGCGCGGCTGATCGCACGGGCACCGATGAAGGGTTGCGACGAGACCGCGACATCCACCAGTGCCCATTCACAAATTCCTCGCCCTGGCTCGCGAACCAGCAGGCGTTTGTTGCGTCGCAGGCCAACATCGGCAGGAATCCGCCCGCTTGCGCACAACCCTCCGGCCAAACCAGCGCTGGTGGCTTCGCGCAATTCAGGGAAGGCGTTGTTGGTGCCGGTTGAAAGCGTCAGTAGCGGGATGTCACCGACTTCGGCGGCCACTGCTTTGTGTGTCCCGTCGCCGCCAAGGACTGCGATCAGTGCGACGCCGCGTTCAGCCATCATTCGGGCGGCCAGGCGTGTGTCTTCGACGGTCTGGCGCAAAGGCATGTCGAGAAAGGTCAGGCGCGGCCAATGGCTTTCGCGGGCATTACGCCCTTGGCTGGCCTTGAGCACGGCAGCAGCAATGCCCGTCATGTCCGGTGCAAGCAGGACATGTTCGATGCCGGTGGCGCCGAAAGCGCCAAGCAGGCGCTGGACCACGGAGGCCTTCTCGGTACTTGAGTAAACGTCAGCATTGGCCGTCAGGCGGCGGACATCGCGACCCGAGGCCGGGTTGGCGATGATCCCCACGGTCAGCGCGGGTTCAGTCATGGCACACCTCTGATTATTGTTTGTAGTCGTCAGAGCAAGGCCGGTGCCAACCTGCTGGATATGGACTGAGAAGGCCGTCGCAGAGCGGTTTTCGCGAGGGCATTGGCGGTGTGTCGAAAGGGCTGAACGAGACGCCTTGTTCCAAATCGCCAGGTGTCTAGAGGAGACGCTGAGACGCTCCGTCTCAAGCCGAGCCAATTGTCCATACGGGTTGTCCTGTATGGACAATCGGCGCTTAATAACGCGCATAACAACAATACGCCCAGAGGTGGAGAGGCCATGTTTGCCGCAAACTCCAAAGCTCATGTGGACTGCGTCAGCCGTGTGCTGAGGCACGCCGATCGCTTGCCACAAGCGCCAGTGCCAGCGTTGATTCTCGACTCCTGGCGTCGCTCGATGGACCAACATCATTTGGACCCTGCTTCACAGCAAGGTCCGCGCATCCTTTCCCACACCTTGCTCAAGGAATGCCGAGAGCGGTCCGATTTGTTCCTGCACATTGCCGGCGAGGAAGTCGCCAGGTTGCATGGTCGGGTTCGTGAAGCCGATTATTGTGTGCTGCTGACCGATGCGCAGGGTCAGACCATCGACTATCGGGTCGAGTCGGGCATCCGTAACGATTGCCGCAAGGCAGGCTTATACCTGGGAACGTGCTGGTCGGAAGGTGAAGAAGGGACGTGTGGGGTGGCTGCCGTGCTTACCGACAAAACGCCTGTCACGGTTCACAAGCGTGATCACTTTCGCGCAGCGTTCATCGGGTTGACCTGCTCGGCGGCGCCGGTATTCGACCCTCAAGGTGAATTGCTTGGGGTGCTGGACGTTTCGGCGCTGCAGTCGCCTGATGACCGGCGCAGTCAGCATTTGATCCGGCAAATGGTCGTGCAGAGTGCACGCGTTATAGAGAATGCGTTCTTCATGCACAGTGCTCAGGGGCACTGGTTGTTGCGTGCGCACAGTGTGCCGGGGTATGTCGACAGTCAGCCTGATTACCTCTTGGCCCTGGATAACGACGGGCGTTTGTTGGCTCTTAATAGCATGGCGCGACAGGCTTTGCGTGAGCGCTTCGGTCGCTTACCAGAGCATATCAACGAGGTATTTGGTCCTGACGCCTTGGAGGCAGTGACCAAAGAAAGGCCGCAATTGCTTCGCTGGGGAGGTGATGACGGTGAATTGCACGTGCGACTCAGCGCGCCGCGCAAGCCGCATGCACTCCGAACATTGCCGCCAGATGACGGTGCCGCCGATCAGCTTGATCCGCGTATCGCCGAAAGCCTCCGACTCGCGGTACGGGTTAAGGATTGCAACCTGCCTGTTTTGATTCAGGGTGAGACGGGTGCGGGCAAAGAGGTCTTTGCCCGCCAGTTGCATGACCTTAGCGGCAGACGAAACAGGCCGTTTGTAGCGCTCAATTGCGCGGCCATACCGGAAAGCCTGATCGAGAGCGAGTTGTTCGGCTACGTCGCCGGGGCGTTTACTGGGGCGTCGAGCAAAGGCATGCGTGGGCTGTTACAGCAGGCAGACGGTGGCACGTTGTTTCTCGACGAGATTGGCGACATGCCATTGAGTTTGCAGACACGTTTGCTGCGGGTCATGGCCGAAGGTGAGGTTGCACCGCTGGGTGGCGCGCGTCGGCAGACGGTGGATATTCAGGTGATTTGCGCGACCCATCGCAATTTGACGGCAATGGTCGATGCCGGTGATTTTCGCGAGGATCTGTATTTTCGTCTCAGCGGTGCTCGATTCCAGCTGCCGCCTTTGCGCGAGCGCAGCGACCGGCTGGCTTTGCTCAATCGGCTATTCGAAGAAGAGGCTCGGCTGTGCGGCGGTCGCACGGGGTTGAGTGCGTCGGCGTTGGAGTGCCTGCTCAGTTATTCCTGGCCGGGGAATGTCCGCCAAATGCGCCATGCTCTGCGTTATGCCTGTGCGGTTTCGACAGCCATGACGATCCAACTCAGTGACTTGCCGGAAGACGTCCGTGGCGCACACCTTGCCGAGCACTCGTTGGCGAATGCGGTCGAAGGTTGCATCAGCCCAACGCGTCAGCTGTTGCTGGATGCACTCATCCGCCATCGCTGGAAACCCGGAGATGCAGCGCAGGCGCTAGGGATATCGAGGGCGACGCTGTACCGGCGAGTCAACCTGCACGGTATCGACATGCCAGGTAAAAAGCGTATTTAGAGGCAAAAAAAACCTGGCTGCGAGGCCAGGCTTTTTTCAGGGTGACGAACTGCTTGAATAACGGGGTCGTTATTCGTTAGCCAGTTTGTGTTCCAGGTAGTGGATATTGACGCCGCCTTTGCAGAAGCCTTCATCGCGGGTCAAGTCACGGTGCAGCGGGATATTGGTTTTGATCCCGTCGACCACGATTTCGTCCAGGGCGTTACGCATGCGTGCCATGGCTTCGTCGCGGGTTGCGCCCCACGTAATCAGTTTGCCGATCAACGAATCGTAGTTCGGCGGAACCTTGTAGCCACTGTAGAGGTGCGAGTCGACCCGTACGCCGTTGCCGCCTGGCGCGTGGAAATGCTTGACCATGCCAGGGCTTGGCAGGAAAGTCTTCGGGTCTTCAGCGTTGATCCGGCATTCAATCGCATGCCCGCGAATGACAACGTCATCCTGGGTGTACGAGAGTTTGTTACCGGCGGCGATGCTGAGCATCTCCTTGACGATGTCGATCCCTGTGACCATTTCCGATACCGGGTGTTCTACTTGCACACGAGTGTTCATCTCGATGAAGTAGAAGTTACCGTTTTCGTACAGGAACTCAAACGTACCCGCGCCACGGTAACCAATGTCGATACAGGCTTTGACGCAGCGAGCGAACACTTCTTGGCGCGCTTTTTCGTCGATGCCCGGTGCTGGCGCTTCTTCCAGTACCTTCTGGTGCCGACGTTGCAGCGAGCAGTCACGGTCGCCCAAGTGGATCGCGTGACCCTGGCCGTCGGACAACACCTGAACTTCCACGTGACGTGGGTTGGTCAGGAATTTTTCCAGGTAGACCATCGGGTTGCTGAACCAGGCAGCCGCTTCAGCACGGGTCTGTTTGGCTGCTTCGATCAGGTCTTCTTCGCGGTGCACTTCGCGCATACCACGACCACCACCACCGCCAGCGGCTTTGATGATCACGGGGTAGCCGACCTGACGGCCGATGTGCAATGCGATTTCTTCGTCTTCTGGCAGTGGGCCGTCGGAGCCTGGAACCGTTGGCACGCCTGCACGCTTCATGGCGTCCTTGGCAGACACCTTGTCGCCCATGAGGCGGATGGTGTCAGCGGTCGGGCCGATAAAGGCGAAGCCGGATTTTTCTACCTGTTCGGCGAAATCGGCGTTTTCCGCCAAGAAGCCATAACCTGGGTGAATTGCGGTAGCGCCGGTCACTTCAGCGGCCGCAATGATGGCCGGGATGTGCAAGTACGACAGGTTTGCCGGCGCAGGGCCGATGCAAACGCTTTCGTCGGCCAGGCCCAAGTGCATCAATTCTTTGTCCGCAGTCGAGTAAACTGCGACGGTTTTGATGCCCATTTCCTTGCAAGCACGCAAGATCCGCAGGGCAATTTCACCGCGGTTGGCGATCAGAACTTTTTCCAACTTCGCAGGTTTCAACATCGTTGTCTCTCCGCGGTTCAAACGATGGTGAACAGCGGCTGGTCGTACTCAACCGGCTGACCGTTCTCTACCAGAATGGATTCGATCACACCGCTTGTTTCAGCCTGGATGTGGTTCATCATTTTCATGGCTTCGACGATGCAGATGGTGTCGCCTTTCTTGATGGTCTGACCCACTTCAACGAACGCTGGCGAAGTCGGTGCAGGGGTACGGTAGAACGTACCGACCATAGGCGACTTGACCACGGTACCGTTGAGTTTTGGTGCAGCCGGTGCTTCGGCAACCACTGGAGCAGCAGCCACTGGCGCGGCTACCGGGGCAGCCATTGGTGCAGGAGCGTAGTACTGCTGAGCCGGGGTTTTGCTGTGGCGGCTAATCCGTACGGATTCTTCGCCTTCACGAATTTCGAGTTCATCGATGCCGGACTCTTCCAGCAATTCGATCAATTTTTTAACTTTACGGATATCCATGAATCGTCAACTCCCAAGGGTCGGTCAGGGGCGTATAGCTTGTTGTTCAAGCTGTTCCAGGGCGGCCTCCAGGGCCAGTCGATAACCGCTGGCGCCAAGGCCGCAGATCACTCCCACCGCAACGTCGGAGAAGTAAGAGTGATGGCGGAAAGGTTCGCGTTTGTGCACGTTAGAGAGATGCACTTCGATGAATGGGATGCTCACAGCCAGCAGCGCGTCACGTAATGCGACGCTTGTGTGCGTAAAAGCTGCTGGATTGATCAAAATGAAGTCCACACCTTCGTCGCGTGCGGCATGGATACGGTCGATCAGTTCGTATTCGGCATTACTTTGCAGGTACTGCAGATGATGGCCACCAAGACGGGCTCGTTGTTCCAGGTCCTGATTGATCTGTGCCAAGGTTACCGAGCCGTAAACGCCAGGTTCGCGAGTGCCGAGCAGATTCAAGTTGGGTCCGTGGAGAACCAGTAGCGTCGCCATCCGTTGTTCCTTGTTGTGTGAGCGGGATCGATGCGGAGCGACTATGCCGCAACTGTTGTGGACTGTCTAGTTAACCGCAATAGCCAGCACGATGACCGATGTTCGCGCGAAGTTTATGACTCATCTGTCAGGTCTGGTCATTTGCCCTGGCGATGCGTTTCAGAAAGTCTGCTGTATTGATTTCGCCGACCACCCGAACGTCGGCTTGCTCTGTTCCGTTTTTACCGAAGAACAGCAACGCAGGGGGCCCGAACAGTTTGTAGCGATCAAGTAGCGCGCGTTGTTCGACAGTGCTCTCGGTCATGTCGAAACGTATCAGCTTGTAGCCGGCGAGCTGGCGTTTGACTTCTGGGTCTGGCAGCACGTCGTGTTCGATGACTTTGCAACTGATGCACCAGTCGGCGTACCAATCCACTAATACCGGCTGACCGGCGGCCTTGGCTTCGCTGAGTGTTCGATCCAATTGGGCTGAGGTGC
Source organism: Pseudomonas sp. (assembly GCF_026224925.1). Taxonomy (GTDB): domain Bacteria; phylum Pseudomonadota; class Gammaproteobacteria; order Pseudomonadales; family Pseudomonadaceae; genus Aquipseudomonas. Next base: position 10,332 of record NZ_JAMFRV010000043.1, read on the forward strand.
TGATGGTTTGCCAGGCGTCGGGATTCACTGTTGGCCCGTTACTGGCTGAAGAAACAGACTGGGTGCTTGCCAGGGGGCGGAGCGGATCTGTCTGACCGCTGAACGCGCCGTACCAACAGGCGAGGGCATAGGCCAGGAGGAAAATTCCCAGCAACTGAGCCAGACGCTCTGCAGGGGTCTTGGGCGAGAAATCCAGTGCGCCGAGGAACAGCGCCACGCCTGCCCATAGCAACCCCAGCAGCACCAAAGTGATCTCACCGGGAATAACGCGGCTGAGCAGACCAATGGCCACCGCCAGCAGTAGCACGCCGATCACGTTTTTTACCGTCACCAACCACGGCCCGCTTTTGGGTAACCAAGCGGCTCCACCGGTAGCGACCACCAGCAGTGGTGCGCCCATGCCGAGCCCGAGGGCAAATAGCTTTAGGGCGCCACCCAGTGCATCGCCGCTGGCACTTATATAGAGCAGTGCACCCGCCAACGGGGCGGAAACGCAAGGCGAAACCAGCAGGCTGGAGACCACGCCCAGAACGGCTGCGCCCCACAACGATCCGCCTTCAGTGCGACCTGCGACACGGTGTAGGTGGCTGCTGATGAAGTGCGGCAAACGCACCTGAAACAGGTCGAACATCGCTAGGGCGAACACCACGAAGAACAGCGAAAACGGCACCAGAACCCAGGCTGATTGCAAGCGTGCCTGTAAATTCAAACTCGCGCCGAACATGCCCATTAACGCGCCAAGTACGGCGAAACATAGCGCCATCGGCAGCACGTAAGCCAGTGAGAGGCTAAACCCGCGCAGCCCGCCAATCTGCCCGCGCAACACCACGCCGGACAGGATCGGCAGCATGGGCAGTACGCACGGGGTAAATGTCAGGCCGATGCCCGCGAGAAAAAACAGGGCCAGTTCTTTCCAGTTCCAGACGTTTCGGCTGGGGGCGGTGGCTGGCAAAGCGGACGTTGCTGCTGCAACATCGCCAATGGCCAGTCGTTCGGTTTCGGGCGGATAGCACAAGCCTTTGTCTGCGCAGCCTTGATAGGTAACCGCGAGCGTGAACGGGCGGTTATCGCCGGGTGCGCGCGGTATATCAACATCGAGAATGCCGTGGTAGACCTCTACGTCGCCAAAATACTCATCATGCTTCTTTTCGCCTGGGGGCAGTTGTGCCTGACCCAGAGCAATGTCGGCGGGCTCCGCGCGAAACTGAAAGCGATGGCGGTAGAGGTAATAACCTTCGGTGGGAACAAAGCGTAACTTGATCGATTGGGGTGTGACGGATATCAGGTTCAGGCGAAATGCTTCATGCACCGGCAAGAAATCACTGCTGTTGTTCAGTGACCCCGAACCCAGCGTGCTACTGGGGCGATTGTCCAACAAGCTCGCGCCGACTGCGGGCAGGGCGAGGATCAGCAGTAACAGGCAAAGCAGGCGGCGCATGGCGGTCTCGCATGTCGAAAGTCCGCGCATGATAGCGGACTGTTTACCGTCGTGCTGCGGCGGGAGTTGTAAGGGCGCGTTTCGGGGATGCTTGATGCGACTCAAAATGACCTGTGGGACCGAATTTATTCGGGAAGGCAA
>NZ_JAMFRV010000445.1 GCF_026224925.1 Pseudomonas sp.
AACTTTGGTGACTTCCACGTGGTGGGCAGTTCGCCGGAAGTGCTGGTGCGGGTGGAAGATAATCTGATCACGGTGCGTCCAATCGCCGGCACTCGCCCGCGCGGCGCCAATGAAGAAGAAGATTTAGCGCTGGAAGTGGACTTGCTGTCTGACCACAAAGAGATCGCCGAGCATTTGATGCTGATCGACTTGGGTCGGAATGACACCGGTCGGGTGTCGGAAGTGGGGTCGGTGAAACTGACCGAAAAGATGGTCATCGAGCGTTATTCCAACGTGATGCATATCGTCTCCAACGTGACTGGGCAGCTGAAAAGTGGCCTGACAGCGATGGACGCCCTGCGCGCAATTTTGCCGGCGGGTACTTTGTCTGGTGCTTCTAAAATTCGTGCAATGGAAATTATTGACGAGTTGGAGCCGGTCAAGCGCGGCGTGTATGGCGGCGCTGTGGGTTACCTGGCGTGGAACGGCAACATGGACACGGCCATTGCAATCCGCACCGCAGTGATTAAAAACGGTGAACTGCACGTGCAAGCCGGCGGCGGTATCGTTGCCGACTCGGTGCCGCACTTGGAGTGGGAAGAAACCCTCAACAAACGCCGCGCAATGTTTCGCGCCGTGGCGTTGGCTGAGCAAGAGCCGTAACAGAAAATCTGTAATCGATACATTTTCGGTGGGAGCGAACTTGTTCGCGAAGGCAGCAGCGCGGTACACCAGACACTCCGCGCTGCCGACTTCCCGAACAAGTTCGGTCCCACAGGTTTTCTGCAATCCATAGGGATCACAAATTCCTCTGTTAGAAATCCATACTCACTGCTAACCCGACTCCTTGTTGGGTCACGTCGTCGTCTTTGCGCCAGTTATAGTTCGCCCTCAATGACACATCCCGAGTCAATTTCTGGCTGATGCCGAGATTGACGCGGTTGAGGTTGCTTTGCGGTTTGTAGCCAGCCAGCGTGAAGTCGAGGCTCGGCAGGCTGTTAAGGGCGATGGTCACGTCCTGTTGGTTATTCGCATATTCGTGTTCATGGGCCGCCTCGGCGAACAGCTGTGTCGAGGGCGTGACCTGAATCTTCGCCTGCAGGCCTGCACCAAGACGCCGCGAATTGCGCCGCTGATCATCGAAAGTCAGCGCAGTCGAGCTAGCGCCACTTTCTGAATAGCCGTCGACTTCGACGTGCGCGTAATCAGCGCTGATGAACGGCGACAAATGCCAGGCGCTGCTGGCTTGGGCAATGTCATAACCCAGTCGGGCACTAAATGCCTCGAGCTTGCCATTGGTATCGCCTTTTTCCTCACCTTCGGATACGCCCAGCGCGAACTTACGATTGGCGTCCTGGTAATCGAGTTTGCCGCCGGTCAGCGCTGCGTCCGCCCACAGATGGTTGGCGTGGTATTGCAGGAAGGCTGTCGCCAAATAACTGTTGAGCGTGTAGTCGGAATTTCGTGGGCCCGCTTCCAGCCGTTGCCGGTAGAATCCCGCCGCCACGCCCGCGCGCCAATCCTCGGCAAACCGGTAGCTGCCACCAATGGTCAAGTTATAGCCGTTACCGTTGGCACTGGCTGCACTGCTTTGATCGTCGAAGTTCATGCGTTCGCCACCTGCGGCGACAATTGCCCGCCACTGGCCGATGTTTTGCCAATTGCCTTCATCGGCCAACCATTGGCTGCGTAATTCATCTTGATGCGCATTTAACGTACCGAGGGCCATTTCCGGCAGCAGCGTTATTTCCCATGGCGCGGACAGTAAGGAATAGGCGTAGTCGGCGATCAATTGCTGGCCAGCAATCGTCGGATGCACGCTGTCGTTGAACAGCAGCTTGGTCGGATCAGGTGTTGCGCTGTCCAGACCGTGCGCCAGGTTTTCGGTACAGCCATCGCCGTTAAAACAGGTGCCGACCAGGTTCTGGCTGGCGTCCAGGCCAAAGCGCGCTGGATTGGCCAGGGTTTCCTGAATCAACAGTGGAATGTTCAGCGGAATAATCTCGGCGTTGATCTGCGCCAAACGCCCAACCAACTCGGCATTGAACACACTGCTCAGTTGAGTGCTGGGCGTTTGCGTCGGCGTGCCAAAAGACGCTGGTGTTAAGCCTAGGTCAGGTAACAGCCAGACCATGATGTAGCGCGCACCGGCTTGTTGTAAGGCTTGGGCACTATTCGCCAGTTGATCTGCAGAGACTTGCGCCGTGGCTGCATCCACGACGCGCCCCTGGAAAAAGTCGTTGCCGCCACCGGAGAGGAAATACAGCGCATTAGGGTCGGCGCGGAAGTTGTTCGCCACCAGATAACCGTCTTTGCTGCGCAATGTGGTGCCGGCGCCAACGTCGCCATCGGGAATAGCCACGTCCGACGTGGAGGTAATCGAGTCATAGATCTGATCAGTGCGGTAACCACCTACGGCATAGTTGTTCCCGTCCTTCACGCCGAGGAGCGCGTTCACTGGAGAGGTTGACGGTAAAAGGTCGCCAGGCGCAATGCCAAGCTTGAGCCCGAGCAAGGTCGTCGACACCGGGCCGTACGGCTCGCCGCTGCCATCCTGGAAGGTTGGGCCAGTGCGGTTAGTGAACCGCAAGCCCGAAAGATTGGGGCCAGTAAGGTCGGGGTACTGCCCGGAATCGCTCAGGCTGTCGCCGAACACCAGCATGGTTGAGTAAGGAGAAGGGGCCGCCAATGCGTGAGAGCAGGCCAGCGAAATAATGCATGCAGCAAACGGCAGGGACAGCGCCTGTTTAATCATTGTTATGATCCCTTTTTGTCGTTGTTTTAGTTATCACACTACGAAAGTAGCAAAGCCTTGACAGTCGTGCGCCGTCTCTCCTGGCGAACTGCCCAGCGGCAAGTGGGTACAGTGATATTGCACCGTGTGCTTGGGTAAGCTAATGTGCCGGGACGTATGAAAATGAGACTTCCCCCAGTGTTGATCGTCAGTAAATTCTTGATGCGCGTTATCAAGGCTCACGCCCGTTGGCGTTGGCGCGCCTGACTGTTTTCCTCCCGGCCATGCCGGACCTGTACCCATAGCCCTTCGATTGACTTGCCAGAGCACCTGAGCTGGATGGATTTCAGTGACCAGCGTGTGAGCGTCAAGCCAATCGACACGTTCAAGGGCTGCTCAAAAGTCAGTATTTCAAGAGGTTCACACCATGCTGCTGATGATCGATAACTACGATTCGTTTACCTATAACGTTGTGCAGTACCTCGGTGAGTTAGGTGCCGAGGTCAAAGTGATCCGCAACGATGAACTAACCATAGCCGAAATCGAAGCCTTGAACCCCGAGCGCATCGTAGTTTCCCCTGGCCCGTGTACCCCGACTGAAGCAGGTGTATCGCTGGAAGTGATCAAACACTTCGCCGGCAAGCTGCCGCTGCTCGGTGTGTGCCTTGGGCATCAAGCCATTGGTCAGGCGTTTGGCGGCGACGTGGTGCGTGCTCGGCAAGTGATGCATGGCAAGACCAGCCCGGTGATCCACGAAGACCTCGGTGTGTTTGAGGGCTTGAATCATCCGTTGACGGTCACCCGCTATCATTCACTGGTGGTCAAACGCGAAACATTGCCAGCGTGCCTTGAGTTGACGGCATGGACAGAACTTGAAGATGGCTCGGTCGATGAAATCATGGGCCTGCGCCACAAGACGTTGAACGTCGAAGGGGTGCAATTTCACCCTGAATCGATTCTTACCGAGCAGGGCCATGAGCTGTTCGCCAACTTCCTCAAACAAACCGGCGGCACTCGCCAGGTTTAAGAGGCTTTAAGGTTATGAGTAAGGTTATGGCTATGGATATCAAAGGCGCGCTGGCTCGTATCGTTAATCAGCTGGACCTGAGCACCGACGAAATGCGCGATGTCATGCGCGAAATCATGACTGGCAAATGCACCGATGCGCAGATTGGCGCATTCATGATGGCCATGCGCATGAAAAGCGAGAGTATCGACGAGATCGTCGGCGCTGTCTCGGTGATGCGTGAGCTGGCGGACAAGGTTGAGCTCAAGACCCTCGACGGTGTAGTCGATGTGGTTGGCACTGGCGGCGATGGCGCCAATATTTTTAACGTTTCGACGGCTTCGGCGTTTGTCGTCGCGGCGGCGGGGTGCACGGTTGCCAAGCACGGTAACCGCGCGGTATCCGGTAAAAGTGGCAGTGCTGATTTGCTGGAGGCCGCAGGCGTTTATCTGAACCTGACACCGGTACAAGTGGCGCGCTGTATTGACAGCGTTGGCATCGGTTTCATGTTCGCCCAGTCTCATCATGGCGCCATGAAGTACGCCGCCGGCCCTCGACGCGATCTTGGCCTGCGCACGCTGTTCAATATGCTTGGCCCGCTGACGAACCCGGCTGGTGTCCGCCATCAGGTGGTGGGAGTGTTTAGCCAGGCGCTGTGCCGTCCGTTGGCCGAAGTTCTGGCGCGCATGGGCAGCAAGCACGTATTGGTTGTGCATTCTCAAGACGGTCTGGATGAGTTCAGTCTCGCCGCACCGACCTTTGTTGCGGAGCTAAAGAACGGCGAAGTCACCGAATACTGGGTGCAGCCAGAAGATTTGGGTATTAAAAGCCAAAGCCTGTTTGGTCTGACCGTTGAAAGCCCAGCGGCATCGCTGGAGTTGATTCGCGATGCGTTAGGTCGGCGCAAAACCGAGAACGGTCAGAAAGCCGCGGAAATGATCGTCCTCAATGCGGGCGCGGCGCTATACGCTGCCGATCATGCCTACACGCTGAAAGAGGGCGTTGCGCTGGCTCACGATGCGTTACACACCGGCCTTGCCCGGGAAAAGCTCGAAGAATTGGGTGCTTTTACTGCGGTGTTCAGACAGGAGAATGGAGAATGAGTGTGCCGACAGTTCTGGAAAAGATCCTTGCCCGCAAGGTTGAAGAGGTCGCCGCCCGCAGTGCCATGGTTAGTCTCGCTGAGCTGGAACGCCAAGCGGCTTTGGCCGATGCGCCACGGGGTTTCGCCAAGGCAATGATCGCGCAGGCCAAAAGTAAGAACCCGGCCGTTATCGCCGAGATCAAAAAAGCATCGCCGAGCAAAGGTGTAATCCGCGAGAACTTTTTTCCTGCTGAAATCGCCAAGAGCTACGAGAAAGGCGGCGCTACGTGCCTGTCTGTTCTGACCGACATCGATTTTTTCCAAGGCGCTGACGCTTACCTGCAGCAGGCTCGTGCGGCCTGCAAGCTGCCAGTGATTCGCAAAGACTTCATGATTGATCCGTATCAGATCATCGAAGCCCGCGCGCTGGGCGCTGATTGCATCTTGCTGATCGTCGCAGCACTGGAAGACGCGAAGTTAGCCGAACTGGCCGCCGTCGCTAAAAGCGTCGGCCTCGACGTGCTGGTAGAAGTGCATGACCTTGACGAACTGGAGCGTGCGCTTAAAACCGTGGACACCCCGTTGGTCGGTGTTAACAACCGCAATCTGCATACGTTTGAAGTGAATCTGGAAAACACGTTGGATCTGCTGCCGCGTATCCCTCGTGATCGTTTGGTAATCACCGAGAGCGGCATTCTCAACCGCGCAGACGTCGAGCTGATGGAAATCAGCGAGGTCTACTCGTTCCTGGTCGGCGAAATCTTCATGCGTGCAGAGCATCCAGGGGCTGAATTGCAGCGCCTGTTTTTTCCTGAGCGTGGGCCGTTGATTAGTAACTGATCGTAAACCGCGTTAGGCCATTCGCGAATGAATTCGCTCCCACAGTGAAATTTTTGTGCCTCTGTGGGAGCGA
>NZ_JAMFRV010000446.1 GCF_026224925.1 Pseudomonas sp.
AGTGCAAGGAAGGCCATTCAAGGTCGCTGATGGTGACGTGAAGCCGGCAATTGTCCTACTTCGCCTGATTCAGAACAACCACCGCAAACTATTGTCCTAATAGCGCTACTCATTTGAGACCCGTTGCGTGGGGTATTTTTACCCACAGCAACGCTGGGCTGAGTAGTTTTCGCACGGGCTGTGGGTTTGCTCCAAGGCTTGTGTCATGATGATCTGACCGCAGGTAAGTCGTCCTTCCCCTATATATGAATAGATCCTCCGCGTTATTTCTCGCCTTTGTCTTTTTGAACGGCTGCCAGGCTCTGGCTCCCGTTTCTCCTGGAGCTACCGCTCCAGCAGTAGACACGACACCCGCGCCTGCCGCCAAACCGCAGGTCTATAGCTCATTCTCTCAAGACACGGTTGTCAGTCTGTTAACGGCGGAGCTGGCTGGCCAGCGCAACCGCTTCGACATTGCACTGGATAACTACGTCACCCAGGCCGTGAACACTCAGGACCCGGGGATTTCCGAGCGAGCATTCCGTATTGCCGAGTACTTGGGCGCCGATCAGGCAGCACTCGATACCTCGCTGATCTGGGCGAAAAACGACCCGACCAACCTGGAAGCTCAGCGCGCCGCAGCGATCCAACTGGCACGTTCCGGTCGCTATGACGAGTCCATGGTGTACATGGAAAAAGTGCTGCAGGGTCAGGGCGACACACATTTTGACTTCCTGGCATTGTCTGCCGCAGAAACCGATGCGGATACCCGCAACGGCCTGCTGAAAAGCTTCGATCGTCTGCTCACGAAATACCCGAAGAATGGCCAGCTCATCTTCGGAAAAGCCCTGTTACTCCAGCAAAATGGCGATGCCAAAGGGGCTTTGACCTTGCTGGAAGATAACCCGCCGAATGACGGCGAGGTCGCTCCAATCCTGCTGCGCGCCCGTATCCTGCAAGGGATGGACCGTGGCAAGGAAGCGATGCCGATCCTGGAAAAAAGCATCAAAAAATACCCTGACGACAAACGCCTGCGCCTGACTTATGCGCGGATGTTGGTTGAACAGAACCGCATGGACGACGCCAAGGTTGAGTTTTCCAGCCTGGTTCAGCAATTTCCGGACGACGACGAACTGCGTTATTCGTTAGCGCTGGTTTGCCTTGAGGCCAAAGCCTGGGACGAAGCGGTCGGTTATCTGGATGACCTGATCGCTCGCGGCAGCCACGTAGATTCGGCGCACTTGAACCTCGGTCGAGTGGCTGAAGAACGCGGCGATCCGGACAAGGCCCTCGCTGAATATTCTCAGGTCGGCCCCGGCAACGACTATTTGCCTGCGCAGCTGCGTCAGGCCGACATTCTGATGAGCCATGGCCGTACCGCCGAAGCCTCTAAGCTTCTGGCCTCGGCCCGTGATACACAGCCTGATTACGCTATTCAGCTGTATTTGATCGAAGCCGAGACGCTGGAAAACAACAAACAGGTGGATCGTGCCTGGCAAGTTCTGGAGCAGGCGCTGAAGCAATACCCTGATGACCTGAACCTGCTTTACACCCGAGCAATGTTGGCGGAGAAACGCAACGATCTGGTGCAGATGGAAAAAGATCTGCGCGCAATCCTCAAGCGTGAACCCGACAACGCCATGGCGCTGAACGCCTTGGGTTACACGCTCTCAGACCGTACGACGCGTTATGCCGAAGCCAAAGAGCTGATCGAACGAGCGCACCTTCTGAACCCGGAAGACCCTGCGGTTCTCGACAGCCTTGGCTGGGTGAATTACCGCTTGGGCAACCTTGACGAGGCTGAACGCTTGCTGCGCTTGGCGCTGGCACGCTTCCCTGACCACGAAGTCGCCGCTCACCTGGGCGAAGTATTGTGGGCCAAGGGCAACCAACGCGAAGCCCGCAAAGTTTGGAGCAAAGCCCTTGAACAGCAACCAGACAGCCCAATTCTGCGCAGCACTCTGCGGCGCCTGACCGGATCCGAGACTCTTTAAATTTATGTTTTTGCGCCACGTTATCGTTTTCAGCTTAATCGCCCTGCTCGCCGGTTGCGCCGGTTTTAATAACCGCGAAGCCGTGCAGGGCCAAGGCAACGCCGCGCAATGGCGCGACCACAAAACCCAACTGAGCAGCCTCGATGGCTGGCAAATCAGCGGCAAAGTGGGCATTCGTGCACCTAAAGACTCGGGTAGCGGCACGCTGTTCTGGCTGCAACGACAGGACTACTACGATATTCGCCTCTCAGGCCCTCTGGGACGCGGCGCAGCGCGCCTGACCGGTCGCCCCGGCGCTGTGACACTGGAAGTTGCCAATCAGGGCCGCTTCGAAGCTGCCAACCCCGAAGACCTGCTGCAGGCGCAGTTAGGTTGGAAGTTGCCGGTCTCGCATTTGGTCTGGTGGGTGCGCGGCCTCCCCGCCCCCGACAGCAAAAGCAAGTTGACCCTCGATGGCGATAGCCGCCTTGCCAGCCTGGAGCAAGACAACTGGCAGATCGAATACCTGAGTTATTCGGAGCAAAACGGCTATTGGCTGCCAGACCGCATCAAACTGCACGGGCAAGACCTCGACGTCACGCTGGTGATCAAGGACTGGCAACCACGCAAATTGGGGCAATAACCATGGCTGCTGACCGTTTGACGCTGCCGGCGCCCGCCAAGCTCAACTTAATGCTGCATATTCTTGGGCGCCGCGCTGACGGCTATCACGAGCTGCAGACGCTGTTTCAATTTCTCGATTACGGCGATGAACTCAGCTTTGCACTGCGCGATGACGGAGAAATACGCCTTCAGACCGAGATCGCCGATGTCCCCCACGACAGTAATTTGATCGTCAAGGCCGCCCGCGCACTGCAAAAACAGTCCGGCTGTAGCCTCGGTGTAGATATCTGGTTGGAAAAACGTTTACCCATGGGCGGTGGTATTGGCGGCGGAAGCTCCGATGCAGCGACAACTTTATGGGGGCTTAATCATCTTTGGAAACTGGCCTGGGACGAAGACCGCCTAGCCGCTCTAGGCCTGACTTTAGGCGCTGACGTGCCGGTTTTCGTCCGTGGACACGCTGCTTTTGCTGAAGGCGTCGGAGAAATATTAACCCCTGTAAACCCCGAAGAGCCTTGGTATCTGGTGCTTGTACCGCAAGTATCTGTAAGTACAGCAGAAATTTTTTCAGATCCGCTGTTGACACGTGACACTCCTCCCATTAAAGTGCGCCCCGTTCTCGAGGGAAACAGTCGTAATGACTGTCAACCGGTTGTAGAGAGGCGTTACCCAGCTGTTCGTAACGCTTTGAATTTGTTAGGCAATTTTGCCGAAGCAAAATTAACCGGAACTGGAAGTTGTGTGTTTGGGGCCTTCCCAAACAAAGCTGAAGCTGATAAAGTCTCGGCCCTTCTTACAGAGACCCTTACAGGGTTTGTAGCAAAGGGAAGCAACGTTTCGATGTTGCATCGCAAGCTGCAAGAGCTGTTCTAAGAACTGAGTGCTCGGCACTCAGGTGAATCAATTACAGGGGCGTCGCCAAGCGGTAAGGCAGCAGGTTTTGATCCTGCCATGCGTTGGTTCGAATCCAGCCGCCCCTGCCATTTTCTATACTCATCCAGGTATACCCTCAGCCGGCAGGTAGTGCGCGTGTCCAAGATGATGGTCTTTACGGGGAACGCCAACCCCGATCTAGCTCGACGTGTAGTACGTCAGCTACATATCCCACTAGGTGATATCTCCGTCGGTAAATTTTCCGATGGCGAAATCAGCGCTGAGATTAACGAAAACGTCCGCGGTAAAGACGTCTTCATTATCCAGCCAACTTGTGCCCCAACGAACGATAACCTGATGGAACTGGTAGTGATGGCTGATGCCTTCCGCCGCTCCTCTGCTTCTCGTATCACTGCGGTAATCCCATACTTTGGTTATGCCCGTCAGGATCGCCGTCCGCGTTCCGCACGTGTAGCTATCAGCGCGAAAGTCGTTGCTGACATGCTTACCGTGGTCGGGATCGATCGTGTTCTCACGGTCGATCTGCATGCTGACCAGATTCAGGGCTTCTTCGATATTCCGGTAGATAACATCTACGGCTCCCCAGTTTTGGTGGATGACATTGAAGACCAACGCTTCGAAAACTTGATGATCGTTTCCCCGGACATTGGCGGCGTCGTGCGTGCACGTGCTGTTGCCAAATCCTTGGGCGTCGATCTCGGGATCATCGACAAGCGTCGTGAGAAAGCTAATCACTCTGAAGTGATGCATATCATCGGCGATGTTGAAGGGCGTACCTGTATTCTGGTCGATGACATGGTCGATACCGCCGGCACTTTGTGCCACGCGGCCAAGGCCCTGAAAGAGCATGGCGCTTCCAAGGTCTTTGCCTACTGCACACATCCTGTGCTGTCGGGTCGGGCTATCGAGAACATTGAAAATTCCATGCTGGACGAACTGGTGGTGACTAACACCATCCCGTTGTCCGCTGCTGCACAAGCCTGTTCACGTATCCGCCAGTTGGATATTGCACCGGTAGTCGCCGAGGCGGTTCGCCGCATCAGCAACGAAGAATCGATCAGCGCGATGTTCCGCTAAGGGCTCCGCCCTACGCTGCATCTCGTTGTCGAAAAGCGCCCCGCCCCAACCTTTTGTTGGGGCGGGGCTTTTTTGCCCATATCGCCTTAGCGCCGGTCGCAAACGCTGGGCGAATGTGGTTATTTTGGAGAAACACCATGAATGAATTTACTCTGAATGCTGAACTGCGTACTGACTTGGGGAAAGGTGCGAGCCGCCGCCTTCGTCGTCTCGCTAGCCTGGTTCCAGCTGTAGTTTACGGTGGCAAAAACGCCCCTGAATCCATCAGCATGACCGCTAAAGAAGTTGCCAAACTGCTCGAAAACGAAGCTGCTTTCAGCCACGTTATCGAACTGAACGTTGGCGGCAACAAGCAGAACGTCGTTATCAAGGCACTGCAACGTCACCCAGCTAAAGGCCACGTGCTGCACGCTGACTTCGTACGTGTAATCGCTGGTCAGAAACTGACCGCTCACGTACCTGTGCACTTCATCAATGAAGAAGCACCGATCAAGAAAGGCGGCGAAATCTCGCACGTTATTTCTGAAGTTGAAGTGACCTGCCTGCCGAAAGATCTGCCTGAGTTCATCGAAGTTGACTTGGCTGATGCCGAAGTTGGCGTGATTGTTCACTTGTCAGACCTGAAAGCACCTAAAGGTGTTGAGTTCGTAGCACTGGCGCACGGTAACGACCTGGCAGTAGCCAACGTTCACGCTCCACGTGTAGCACCTACTGAAGACGCAGCCGAGTAATTACTTGGTAACGTCGTCCAAGGAAGAGCCCCTGTCGTGACTGCCATACAACTGATCGTTGGCCTGGGAAATCCAGGCGCCGAATACGAACAGACCCGGCATAACGCGGGGGCTTTTTTTGTTGAGCGTATCGCTGCGGCACAAGGCATCAATCTTGTCGCTGAGCGCAAATTTTTTGGCCTGACCGGTCGCTTCAGCCACCTCGGTCAGGACGTTCGTCTGCTGATTCCCACCACGTTCATGAACCGCAGCGGTCAATCCGTCGCGGCGCTTGCCGGTTTCTATCGCATCCCGGTAGACGCCATACTGGTGGCGCATGATGAACTTGATCTGCCACCCGGCGTTGCCAAGCTCAAGCAAGGCGGCGGCCATGGCGGTCATAACGGGCTGCGCGACATCATTGCGCAACTTGGCAATCAGAATACATTTCACCGTCTGCGGCTTGGCATTGGCCACCCGGGTGATGCCAGCAAGGTCTCCGGCTTTGTCCTGGGTCGAGCGCCTCGCGCCGAACAGGAAAAACTGGACGCCAGTATCGATTTTGCCCTCGGCGTGCTGCCGGATATCTTCGCCGGTGAATGGAACCGCGCGATGAAAAACCTGCACAGCCAGAAGGCCTGACTAACTCCGAGGGGAAACATCATGGGATTCAATTGCGGCATCGTCGGCCTACCTAACGTCGGCAAGTCCACCCTGTTCAACGCCCTGACCAAGTCTGGTATTGCGGCAGAGAACTTTCCCTTCTGCACCATCGAACCGAACACCGGTATCGTGCCGATGCCTGATGCGCGTCTAGACGCCTTGGCAGCCATCGTCAAACCAAAGCGTATCTTGCCGACCACCATGGAGTTCGTCGACATCGCCGGCCTCGTGGCAGGCGCCTCGAAAGGTGAAGGTCTGGGCAACAAGTTCCTCGCCAACATCCGCGAAACCGATGCCATCGCTCACGTGGTCCGCTGCTTCGAAGACGAGAACGTGATTCACGTCTCCAACAGCGTCGACCCGAAACGCGACATCGAAATCATCGACCTTGAATTGATCTTCGCCGACCTCGACAGCTGCGAAAAGCAACTGCAGAAAGTTGCGCGTAACGCCAAAGGTGGTGACAAGGACGCGGTCGTTCAAAAAGGCCTGTTGGAACAACTTATCGCTCACTTCTCCGAAGGCAAGCCAGCGCGCAGCCTGATGAAGAACATGAGTGCCGATGAAAAGGCAGCCGTTCGTGGCTTCCATTTGTTGACCACCAAACCGGTCATGTACATCGCTAACGTTGCCGAAGACGGTTTCGAAAACAACCCGCATCTCGACGTGGTTCGCGCCATCGCCGAAGAAGAAGGCGCGATCGTGGTTCCGGTCTGCAACAAGATCGAAGCAGAAATTGCCGAGCTTGATGACGGCGAAGAGAAAGACATGTTCCTCGAAGCCCTGGGCCTTGAAGAGCCAGGCCTGAACCGCGTTATCCGCGCCGGTTACGAGATGCTGCACCTGCAGACCTACTTCACCGCTGGCGTTGAAGAAGTGCGTGCATGGACCGTTCGTGTTGGCGCCACTGGCCCACAAGCCGCAGGCGTGATCCACACCGACTTCGAAAAAGGCTTCATCCGCGCCGAAGTTATCGCGTACAACGACTTCATCCAGTTCAAGGGCGAAGCCGGCGCGAAAGAAGCGGGTAAATGGCGTCTGGAAGGTAAGGAATACATTGTCAAAGACGGCGATGTGATGCATTTCCGTTTTAACGTGTAAATCAGAACTGCTATTCCCCGACACATCCAGACACATGCAAACCCTTGATAAGCCCCGCTAAATGCGGGGTTTGTCGTTTCTGGATGTGTCGCGCTGTCCATTGTCGGCTCAAATGAAACCGGGTACGCTACCGGGTATGAGGTTTTGACCGGGTACGAAAATACCGGGTACGACCAAAAACCCGGAGAACCGCACCATGCTTAACGATACCCAGTGCCGCGCTGCCAAGCCTAAGGACAAGCCCTACAAGCTATCCGATGGCAAAGGGCTTCACCTCGAAGTAAAACCTAACGGGGTGAAGGCATGGCGGTATCGCTTTGAGCTTCGGGAGGGCGATACCACTAGGGAGAGCATGTTCGCTATAGGCGAATACTGCATTGCGCCTGCCGGGGAGAGTGCCGAAGAAACGAAGGCGAGGAAGGCTGGGCGGCGGTTCACGCTGGCAGAAGCACGGGACGAACGTATCAAGGCCCGCGCATTGGTCAAGCAAGGGATTAACCCAGCCCAAAGTCGCCAACTGGAACGCATCAAGCTGGAACAGGAAAACGCCACGACCTTTGAAGCGGTAGCCCGTGAATGGTTAGCCCTTCGGGATTGGGCGGAAATCACTAAGGCCAAGCGGCTGAATATGCTCACCCGTGTTGTCTTCCCCAAGATTGGCCTACTGCCGGTGCGAGGGATCACCCCCGCGCATATCCTGGACGTACTCAACACCTCAGCAAAGAAAAACGGACTGACCGTAGCAGCCGAGGCCAAGCGCACCATGTCCAAGGTATTCGAGTTAGCGATCTCGACCCTACGCACAGAGGCCGACCCGGTTCATCCTGTCAGAAACGCCATTCCAAAGAACAAGACCCAACACAAGCGCCCCCTTTCTTCCGACGAAATAGGTCAACTGCTGCGGGACGTTGGCGGCCATGGCGGAAGGCACGAAACGATGGCGGCATTCAACCTAATGTGGCTAACCCTTTGCCGACCAAGTGAGGCGGTGGACGCTGAGTGGTCTGAATTCGACCTGGACGCCGGGATATGGTCCATCCCCTCGGGCAGGATGAAGAAGCGCAAGGAACACGTACTACCCCTCCCGACACAGGCCGTTGAATTACTGCAGGGCATCCACGGCATTACCGGGCGGCATGTCCACGTTTTCCCTGGACGTGATGACAAGGAAAAGTCCATGGACGTGGCGTCATTTCGGCAAATGCTCAAGGTGCTGAACTGGGCAGGAAGGTACAGCCCACACGCCACACGGACAACCGGCAGCACACGCCTGAACGAGATGGGTTTTTCGTCTGACTGGATTGAGCGCCAACTTGCACACGAGGAACCGAACAAGGTCCGCAGCACTTACAACCATGCCAAACACATGGATGACCGGGCAACGATGATGCAGCAATGGGCTGACATGCTTGACGCCTGGAACGTGAACGAGGGGAGCAACGTAGTACCGATAAAGAGAACCGCAGCCTAACGGCATCAGGCAAACCGGGCAAGGAAGGGGCTGCCACCCCTCCCCCACCCTAACCATAACCATAACCATAACCATAACGTAAACAACGATTACATCATGGCTGACAATCATTCTAGCAAGCTGTCACAACACCCAGAAGTTGAGGCAATCGCCAACAGGCTACAAGCAATCGCGGCGCAGTTGGCCGGATTCAAGCCGACACTTGATACCGCCATTGAGGATGTACCAGCGGCAATCGGTAACACGCTCGTGTTGTTGGGCGGGATGGCCGACCACATGAATAATGAAATTTCTGTGCTGGCAGAACGACTTAGCCTAATTGGTGGCACGGTTTAACCGAGTCAGTAATTATTCTTTAAATTCAATCACTTGACCCGTCATGGACAGTGGGGGTACATTCCTACCCGTATTGAACAAGTCACCCGTGGTTTCAGCAGAGTGCGTCTGAAACTAATGCAGCGTGACTTGAATCGCTCGATATTTTTAAGTATCGAGATATGGAAATCGCATAACTCCCTACGTGTCACACCACGTTCCAGCGCGGTAGGGTAAACGGTTCTCTAGCAACACGTTGAACCAGCATAGGGCTGAGCAGGTGTGAATTAATTAAATGTTCCTGAGTTCAGGATTTATTTAGTTAGTTCACCTGCTAGTCAACTGCATTCATACCGAATTCATATGGCAGGTGAGCTATTCCTATTAGGAGAGCCACCATGACCACGAATACCCAAGGCAAGCGACTTGCCTACCCCGTCAACGAAGCCGTTCACCTTCTAGGCACATCCCGCAGCTCCCTCTATCGCCTCGTCAAGCAAGGGCATTTGCAGCTTGTGAAGTTGGGCGCTCGCCGCAGTGCCATTACCCGCGATTCCATCCTGAAATTTGCAGAGTCCCTGAAAATTCCTGTCCCGGCTGACATGTGAGGGGATGACCGTGAACAAAAAAAAACGGTACCACTCCAAAAAGCAGCACCGAATCAAATACACACACGCCGATGGTACAGGCCGCCAGCCAGGCGGGGCAACGCGTGCACAGTTTACCGACCCACAAAACTCTTCCCCCAACGGGCATGATACTTCGGGCTTGTCCTACATTGGTGTGACGCCCCTCGCCTCGTGGCTGGAGAAACTGACCGGCTCAGGTAACGTCGAGGGAGCCGCCCGAAGAGTACGACAGTCCGTCTTAGACGGCCTGACGGTTCGGCTTTGGGTCGGCAAGAAGCGGTTATTGACAATGCTAGAGCCCGTGCATGGATCCGGGGGGCTGATGTTGCACGCCTGGACACAGACATATAACCCACGCGGGCGAACTGCGGCGCAATCGACAACACCCCTCGCACACCCTTCGCCGGACCATATCGACAGCCTGCAAGCCTCATGGACGCCATCACGGGGGAAATATGACTACCACTAAGTCCGTGACTACCGCGCCAGTCGAGAGACGCCGACAGCTAACTAAGGAATGCCGTGAAAACTTTCATCCTGCCAACATTCCTGCTGAGTTAAAGACTCATCGGCGTTGGGTTGTATGGGGGTGGGGAAAGCCGAAAGGGAACGGGAAACTTCATAAGCCGCCCTACTACCCAACGACGGGAAAGCCGCGAGCCTCGGCGGATGACCCAAGTGACGCCGACAACCTTGGAACGTTTGACGAAGCGATTGCAGCATTCAACTCCAACAAGGACTACGCCGGTATCGGGATTGCGATTAGCTCGAGTCTTGGACTCGTTGCGCTCGACTTTGATAACGTCGTTGAATCAGGAGACATTGCTGGCGATGTGTCGCAACTTGTTGACCTGACATATGCTGAGTTTTCCCCAAGCCAAAAGGGTATCCGGGCATTTTACAAAGGCGAGGCCGAACACTTACAGGGGAAACCCCTCGAGATATTCACCAAGAAGGGATATGTAACCGTCACTGGGCATGTGCTCAAAAACACTTTCGGCGATGATGATTTTGACGGCAGGTTGCCCACACTTGAATCCGAGTTACGCCACCGACTTGAACGTATGGCCGGTTCGAGGGGGGATGCAAAGGCTACCGACGATGACGATTTTTTAGCGAATACCGACAACAATTCCCCCGAGACTCCCGAGGAAATCGACAGGCTGAAATCAGCACTAAAAGCAATTCCGGCCGACTGTGCCTACGAGGAATGGGTGAAAACCCTTTTCGCCATCAAGACGACCGGATGGGATTGCGCCAGGGATATTGCTGAGGAATGGTCAAAGACCGAGCCCGATCAATTCAATGAGGACGACTTTAAAAGCGCTTGGCGAAGCGGAAAGGACACGCCAGGAGGTGTGACCGTTGCGTATGTATTTGGGCGTGCCCAAGAGAACGGATGGGAAAACCCCCGCAAGCGCCATACCGATATTGACGCACTTGTAGCCGCGATGACCCCGCAGCTTATTGGGGAGTACGGATCGAAGCCGCCCTATCGATGGCTAATCAAACGCCTACTGCCAAGACTTGGTATATCGATGATCTACGGTGACAGCACTGCGGGGAAAACCTTCGTTGCCATTGACATGGCTATGGCTATTGCACGAGGGGTTCCTACCTGGTGCGGGCGCAAAGTAGCACAGGGCAAGGTCGTATTCGTAGCCGCCGAAGACGCCGCTGGGGTTGAACTGCGGTATCACGCCTACCTGAAAAATGCAGGAATTCGGGAAAGCGATCTAGACAGACAGTTCACTGTTATTTGTCAGGCTCCAAACTTGCTTGATGACAACCACGTGTTGGCGCTTATCAAGGGCATTAGACAGGCAGACCTAATCATCGTGGACACCCTCGCATCCGTGATGCCGGGGGGCGACGAGAACACCAGCCAAGGCATGGGCATGCTTATCAGTAGCGCGCAACGCATAGCCATGGAGACAGGCAGCGTCGTTCTACTGATTCACCATTCGGGCAAGAATCAGGCGGCAGGCCCACGGGGCTGGTCAGGTTCGAGGGGGGGCGTTGATGCTCTGTTCTGCATCACCCAAGATAAGGATGGCAAAACAAGGCTAATCGAGGCCGCGAAAATCAAAAACGGTGTGCAGGGGGAAAAATTCGCCTTCATGTTGCAGCAAGTTGACCTTGGCCTAGATGATGACGGAGAGGTCGAATCTAGTTGTGTTGTTGCGTTCCTTGATTCAGTTCCAGCCACAGTGCGCGAGGAACGAGTGCCTAGGGGGGTGAATCTTGAGGCAGTATACAAGATCATTAAAGAGCACACGGCACTCAAGGAATCTGAGTTTGTCCGGTTGGGGGTTGATGCTTTGCCAAGAGGTGACGGCCCGAAGGATAAGCGCCGCGATGTCGTCCGCAGAGCAATCACAGGCCTGAAGAACAAAAACTTTATCGAAAAGGGTACTGACGGTTTGTACAGGCTGTCCAAAACGTACTACCCGAAGCCTGCTATCGATGACGGGGATGAGCCGTTTGATGATCTGACTGTGCACGAGGGGGATGATCTTTAACCTAATCTCCCACAAATCCCACACGCTCCCACAAGCGGCAATTTGTGGTTTGTGGTAAATCGACAAATCCGATACCACAAACCCCACACAACCCTATATAGGGTGTGGGGGGTGTGGGAATGTGGGAATACTTTTTAAACAACACCCCCCTCGTACAGCATTGCGTCTGTAGGTCAGGAATACCCGGCATCCTTGCAGCGCCTAGGCACTTCACAACGGTGCTATGGCAGATTCGGGCGAATCTCGGCTTGAGGGGTTCAGCGCCCCCGCCCACC
>NZ_JAMFRV010000044.1 GCF_026224925.1 Pseudomonas sp.
AGTGGAGTGATCCGTAACAGACGAACGCCATGGCCGTAAGGGGCGATCAACACACGTAACACCGCCATGCAAATGCGGGTTGTGACGTAAGCCTTGACGAAGCCCCGCACGACAGAGAGTGCGCGAGGATCAAGGGTGGGCAGCAAGTGAATGGCTAGCGCTGCGGCACCGAAAAAAGCCACCAACCCCAACAGGTCGAGCAACAGCGTGCCGAGCGCAAACGGGAACAAACGTAGTGTGCGATGGGCCATGTCGCGATGGCTAAGCACAATCGCCTGGGCAGGATCCTCATGAGGGATAGGTTCATGTCGTGCTGGTGTCACTTCGGGATTGCTCGCAGAAGCGGGCGTCGTTGCCGGTGTAACGCCTTCAGCATCCTGCACAACCAGCGATTCGACGTGCTCTACGCCGTCGCGAACTGTTTGGACCAAGACTACGTTTTCTTGTTCAGGCGCCAGCGCCGCTTGGGCTTTGGTCTCATCATCAGCAGCAGACTGTTGCGTGGCGGCGACGAAGTTCTCTTCAGCGCGCGCGAGCGTCGCAGCCCTGTGCATGTGTGACGCCACATTACCGGCATATTCGGCCAGCGCGCGGCGAGGGTAGCGCAAACCTCGACTCACGGCCGCTTGTGCCGACACCCCAAGCACAAATACCGCGAGGAGACCGTACACTGATTCAAACAACAGTTGCCTCCAGGCATCGTCAGAAAAACTGGCCTTTAACCACTGGACGAGTTCCGCTGCTGAATGTTTGAAAAGGAGCAGTTGCCCGCCCAGGCGAGCGATCCACTCGCCAAACTCATCCAGAGTGCGGGCAGTCAAACCGTTCGCTTCAAGCGGTGTTGTGTCTGCCACAGTTTTTTTCGCCGGGGGAGCTTCGCTGACGGCCTTTGCGGGCGTCTGCGCGACCGCCTGTTTCTGGTCAACAGGGGGGGTGGTTTCCTGCGTTGGTTCGCTGGTTTGTGTCGCAGGAGCGGCCCGCACTTGCGCGGCCCATGGCGCAAAGACAGTCGAACTGAGCATGAGTAAAAAAAGAAGAGGCAAGCATCGTTTGATCATAGTAAGAGCCTGTGCAGCGGTGATTTTTTAAAACATTAACGGGCTGCGCCAGCAAAATCATTTAACTGTCGCCACTCATATGGCACGCTTGAAAGAATCACAAGGCTTGGGAGCAAGGCCTTGTGAAGTAACCTTCAACGCTTATGCAAGAATCTGCCCGCGTCCGTGTAGCCGCAATGGACCGGGTGGTTGGAGTGATCAGCTAGCAGGTTTGCCGGCCGTTATGCATTCCGGCTTGACGGTATTTACCAGGGTGACATCCACCACGCCCAGATGCCGCAAAGTGCTGCGCCCCAATACGACGGTATAATCCTTCTTGCCCTGACTCTTGAGGACCATGTCCTCGTAATAGAGTTGGTTGCCTATACACAGTGACATCTTCACGATCTGGCGATGACCACCGCCAATGATTCCCTTGCCCTTTTCGGTTCTGAGGACTTTGCGCTCGAAGGGAATATCCACCATCGTACCGGTCAGCGCTTTAGGGGTTTGCACGTTGAAGCGCACCCATTGCTCACCGTTCTTATCGAATGGCGTGATGTTGCCAACAGCCAGCGAACCGTTCTCCGCTGACGTGTCCAGCTCGACCTTGATCGACGTTTTTTCCGGCATCAGTAAACCTTCCTCCATCCAGCCAAACACCTTGGGCGTCGTCGGTGCAGAAAAAGCAATTTGAGGCACCAACAGAGCAAGCGCTGCAACCAGCATCAACTTCTTGAACGCATACATTTTTGGTTTCTCCAGAAGGAACAAAATCTTGCATCTTGCACGCAATTGTAAGCAGGCCCGCCGCAAGCGTACCCTTATTGGCAAGGTAAGCGGCCTTGATGGCGCGACAACGTGGGACATCAATCTGCATCATTTTCGAATTTGCTCGCACCACTTCCCTTTGAGCCGTTTGCATCATTGGTCATTGGGGAAATCGAGCCGTCCGGCGCAACGGATGGGAGCGAGTTGAAATCGCGAAGGCTGGCTGGATTATGAGGATTGCCAATCAGCAACGGGCCCTGTTTATATTTAGCGTTCACCAGGCTTTTGGCCGGATCAAACTCGTCGAAGCGCAGACCGGCCAGGTCCGTCCAGGTATGGATGAAGTGCGAAGTGCTGTAAGGACGATGCACGTCGGCTACATAATCCTGAGGCATACCTAGCGCCTTCCACTTGGGCGAGCTCCATACCATAAATGGCACCGTATACATCGGACGCGTTGGCGCTGCCTCGTTGCGACCAAGAACCTTCGGCGCCACAGGGTCATATACTGACTCGCCATGATCGGACAGGTAAAGCAGGAAGCCGTTAGGGTCAGTTTCACCGAAGCGTTTGATCAACGACGAAACCACGTAGTCATTGTACCGCACGGCATTGTCATAGCTGTTGTAGACCGGCAACTGGTCATCAGTAACATTGGCCGGTACGCCGACGCGGTCCGTGAAGTAGTCAAATGATTTGGGGTAGCGATAGTGATAGCTCATATGCGTGCCCAGCAGATGTATCACAATGAGCTTGCGCGGGGCGTCGTCGGCTAACACCTTGGAAAACGGATCGAGCACGCCAGCGTCATACTGACTCGTCTCGTTCTGATCTCGATTGTTGTTCAGGTATATCTGCTCATCCGCCTGCTTGGAGAAGGTGGTGAGCATAGTGTTGCGCTTGGTCATGGTCTGCTGGTTGGTGATCCAGTAAGTCTTGTATCCCGCCTGCTTCATCACACTGACCAAAGTCGGGGTGCTCAGGTAATTATCTGGATGTTCCTCATCAGCAAAGGTCAGTACTTGTTCGAGCGTCTCAATGGTGTAAGGACGGGGCGAAATGACGTGATCGAACACTTGCAGCTCGCCGCGCAGTTTATCGAGATTGGGTGTGGTAGGCCGGGTATAGCCGTAAAGACTCATACGTTGCCGATTAGTCGACTCGCCAATCACCAGCACCAGGGTTGAAGGTTGGCCGGCGCGAATATCCGTCAGGTTTTTCAAAGGCGGTATCAGCTTTTGGCTGGCGAGCAGCTTAGTCATGCTATCCAGCTGCTGCTGATACTGATGGTAGCCCACGACCAGTTGCCAAGGCGCCGCTGCCTCGATCTTCTCCTCGAACTCCGCCACCGCGCGCCCAAGAGTATCGCGCTTAAGGTACTGGTGAACCGCGCTGAAACCAACCGACACGGTGAATAACACCAGGCAGAACACAGGGATTATCTTACGCGGCAGATAGACCGGACGCACTCTGGTCCACAGCAGCAAACCACCCAGGCTATAGGCAACAATTGCCGCTACGATTGACCAGGAAAAATAGTGCCCCAAGTACTCGCTGGACTCCCGCGCGTTCGACTCGAACATGATAAAAATTACGCTTTGGGAAAACTCCTGACCGTAGACCAGAAAATAGCCCAGACCACCCAGCGAAGACGCCCAGAGGACGAGGCCGATCACACCTGCGAGGGCCCTGGTTCGCGCTGGAAACAAAATAAGCGCAATCATCCAGAGCACAGTGACCATCGAGGCTTGCACCAACCCCGACCACCCAGCCACCCCAGCGTTGACAATCAAAAGCTGGGTAACGCCCGAGAAGTACCAAAAAAACAGAAACATCCAGCCGAGCCCGGCCCAATTTACCTGGCGATGAATCGCCGCGGCTGACTTCTTCGTTCCCATAAAATCCTCAATTGTTACGAGTAGCGCTTGACCGGCTATGGCATAGCGCCAAGCTGCTGTGCTTTATCGCTTTCGCAGGTAGTGGCAAAAAAGTGGGGGCGAACGTTAATAGTTCATGTGTCTGGAACCGTGCACATAGCCGCCCGATTTGCCTGATGCTCGGCGAACCTGTCGAGCAATCTGCATGCACTTGGCCTGCACCTCTGCAATAGGTCGACCGGCATCGATCTCAACCATCGTTGCCCCGTTGAAACGAAGACGCGGAGTCATTGCAACCTTCTGACTGATCAGCGCCAGGTCAGGATCAGGTTTGCGTGCATAAGCGGTTTGCGCATCAATGTTCAGGCGGATAACCAGTGTGGGACGCACGCGGACCATACATTCGTAAAGGTTTAGTTCTCGCCTTGCCAGCCAAGCTGTGAATGGGCCGTTTGGGCGGGCCGCAGAAAGCCCCGGACCATCGTAAAAGCCCGGCACCTCCAACTGCGGATATCGATCACAAATGACGGCCTGAGCGCATTCATGCATCGCCAGCATTTTCTTGAAGCGACGCATACGGACGGTGGCAAACCCATAAATCGTCAGGGCGGTGAACGGACCTGGAATTCGTTCGCCTTTAGTGCGAGCTTGCTTGGCTTTGGCCGTCAGGCTACGCGCCAGAATTGGCCCGATGACCGGCCAGGCCTGGATCTTCAAGCCAATCGTGCCCGAGCCCAAGCCAAGGTAAGAAT
>NZ_JAMFRV010000045.1 GCF_026224925.1 Pseudomonas sp.
CCAACCCCCTGCTACCACTGCGCACTGCCGGTTCCCACCGGCAGGCGCTTCACCGCTGCTGTGCTCGGGGAAACCCGCGACTTTTGCTGTCCGGGCTGTCAGGCGGTGGCCGAAGCG
The DNA here is from genome assembly GCF_026224925.1 of Pseudomonas sp. Lineage (GTDB taxonomy): Bacteria > Pseudomonadota > Gammaproteobacteria > Pseudomonadales > Pseudomonadaceae > Aquipseudomonas. The sequence goes on from NZ_JAMFRV010000045.1 coordinate 118, forward strand.
ATTGTGGCGGGCGGGCTGGAAAGCTATTACCACCATCGCAGTGAAGCATCGTCCAACCCGGCCGAGTTGCCGGTGCAGTTGGTCGACGAATTGGCCCTGTATGACCGACCTGATGTTCAAGCGCCGTTCGTGCGTCATGAAGGCGAACTCGCCGAAGCGACGCTGCTTATGGAAGGCATCAGCTGCGCCGCATGTGGCTGGTTGATCGAACGCCACCTACGCAGCCTGCCCGCCGTCGCCGAAGCCCGCTTGAATCTGTCCAACCATCGTTTGCACGTCCAGTGGGTCGACAGCCAGTTAGCTTTGAGCCAAGTGCTCAGCGAATTACGCAGCATCGGTTACGCCGCGCACCCCTACCAGTCAGACCGCGCGGCCGAGCAACTGGCCAGCGAAAACCGCCTGGCGTTGCGTCAGCTTGGGGTGGCGGGTTTGCTGTGGTTTCAAGCGATGATGGCGACCATGGCCACTTGGCCGGAATTCAACATGGACCTCAGCCCGCAGATGCACACCATCCTGCGCTGGGTCGCCATGTTTCTTACTACGCCAATCGTGTTCTACAGCTGCACCCCGTTCTTTCGTGGCGCCCTGCGAGACTTGCGCACCCGGCACCTGACCATGGACGTCTCAGTGTCGCTGGCGATTGGCAGTGCTTACATTGCAGGCATCTGGACCGCGATAACCGGCGTGGGCGAATTGTATTTCGACGCGGTAGGCATGTTCGCCCTGTTTCTGTTGGCAGGCCGCTACCTGGAGCGCCGCGCCCGAGAACGCACAGCGGCGGCCACTGCCCAGTTGGTCAATGTGTTGCCTGCATCCTGCTTGAGGCTAGGCACCGACGGTCAGAGCGAACGTATTTTGCTCACCGAACTGCGCCTCGACGATCAGGTCTTGGTCCATCCCGGTGCCGTATTGCCGGCCGACGGCAGAATCCTCGAAGGCATCTCCAGCATCGACGAGTCGCTGCTCACTGGCGAATACCTTCCCCAGCCACGCGGAGCTGGCGACTCAGTCACGGCAGGCACGCTAAATGTCGAGGGCGCGCTGACGGTACAAGTGCTCGCGCTGGGGCATGACACCCGACTGTCAGCCATCGTCCGCTTGCTAGAGCGCGCCCAAGCGGAAAAACCACGCTTGGCAGAAATCGCCGACCGCGCCGCGCAGTGGTTTCTGCTGCTGTCGCTGGTGTCGGCAGTGGTGATTGGCGTGGTCTGGTGGCAACTCGACCCTTCGCGAGCATTCTGGATTGTCTTGGCAATGCTGGTCGCAACCTGCCCCTGTGCGCTGTCACTGGCGACCCCGACTGCGCTGACCGCCGCCACCGGCTCGCTGCATAAGCTTGGGCTGTTATTGACGCGCGGGCATGTATTGGAAGGCTTGAATCAGATCGACACGGTGATTTTCGACAAGACCGGCACCCTCACCGAGGGCCGCTTGGCGTTGCGCACGATCTTGCCGCTTGGACGCCTGGACGCTAATGCTTGCCTGAGCCTGGCGGCGGCATTGGAGAACCGCTCTGAGCATCCGATTGCCAAAGCGTTCGGCCGTGCGCCAGTCGCTGCTGAAGACGTACACAGCACGCCAGGACTGGGATTAGAAGGGGTGGTCGGCGACCACCGTTTGCGCATTGGTCAGCCAGCCTTCGTGTGCGCACTCAGCGCCTGCACCGTTCCACCACTTCCCGACGATGCCGGCCAATGGCTGTTGCTCGGCGACACCCAAGGTGCGCTGGCGTGGTTCGTGCTGGACGACCGCTTGCGCGCCGATGCTCCAGCACTGCTGGAGGCGTGCCGGGCACGAGGCTGGAAGACGCTGTTGCTGTCTGGCGACACCTCACCTATGGTGGCCAGCGTCGCGGCCGAACTGGGCATCGACGAAGCCCACGCAGGCCTGCGCCCCGACGACAAGCTCAGGGTGCTGCAAGGGCTGCATCAACAAGGTCGCAAAGTATTGATGCTCGGCGACGGGATAAACGATGTGCCCGTGCTTGCAGCGGCAGACATCAGTGTCGCAATGGGCTCGGCCACCGATCTGGCTAAAACCAGCGCCGACGCCGTGCTACTGTCAAACCGTTTGCAGGTGCTGGTCCAGGCGTTCACCTTGGCGCGGCGTACTAGGCGGGTCATCATCGAGAACCTGTTGTGGGCCACTCTGTACAATGGCCTCATGCTGCCGTTCGCCGCCATGGGCTGGATCACGCCCATATGGGCAGCGATCGGCATGTCCCTCAGTTCACTGACAGTGGTCCTGAACGCCTTGCGCCTGACCCATGTGAAGGGTATGCAGGATCAGGCTTCGTCATTCCACACCCGCCCGCTGCCGACATGATTCGGCAACCGGCTTCGGAGGCTTCATGCCGGCTCTCTATGTGATGATTCCAGCAGCGCTGCTGATCGTCGCAGTCGCTATCTACATTTTCTTCTGGGCTGTAGACAGTGGTCAGTACGACGACCTTGATGGCCCGGCGCACAGTGTTTTGTTTGACGACCAAGACCCTCAGCACCTGGCCGCCATGGAACAAGCCGCAGGCCACCCACCTGAAGCCCAGAAAGTAGAGCCTCAGGCCGACAAAAAAGACGAGCAGTCACCCCATGCTTGAACTGGCGCCGTTGTTGGTGTCGGCGCTGATCCTCGGCCTGCTTGGCGGCGGCCATTGCCTTGGCATGTGCGGCGGTTTGATGGGCGCGCTAACGTTGGCGATCCCCAAAGAACAACGCAACCGACGCTTTCGACTGCTACTGGCGTACAACGTGGGGCGAATTCTTAGCTACGCCACTGCCGGTTTGCTGATCGGTCTTGCTGGCTGGGCCGTCGCCAATAGCCCTGGCGCAATGGTTATGCGAGTAATTGCAGCCTTGCTGCTCATTGCCATGGGCCTGTACCTGGCGGGCTGGTGGAGCGGCCTGACCCGCATCGAAGCCCTCGGGCGCGGCCTGTGGCGTTATATCCAGCCCGTCGCCAGTCGTTTGCTGCCGGTGTCGAGCCTGCGGCGCGCATTGCTGCTGGGCGCGCTCTGGGGCTGGTTGCCGTGCGGCCTGGTCTACAGCACCCTGCTGTGGTCGGCGAGCCAAGGCAATGCGCTCGATAGCGCATTGCTAATGCTGGCTTTCGGTCTCGGCACGTGGCCCGTATTGCTCGCCACCGGGCTTGCAGCTGAACGCACCACGGCGATTCTACGCAAACGCGGCGTGCGCATGGCGGGCGGCGTATTGGTTATTCTGTTTGGCCTGTGGACCCTGCCCGGACCTCATCAACATTGGTTGATGGGCCACTAGCCACTGCACCAAACGCACCGGTGTTTGATGTATATCAACACCGACAAAACAACTCCTCCCTAGACTTCCGGACATTGCCAGACTCTTCGGGGAAATGTCCGCATGCTCAATGCCATCCATTGGGATTCCGATCTCATCCGCCGCTATGACATGGCCGGACCGCGCTATACGTCCTACCCCACCGCTGTGCAATTTCAGACAAAGGTCGGTGCTTTCGATTTATTGCACGCCTTGCGTGACAGCCGAAAGGCCCTACGTCCGTTGTCGCTGTATGTGCATGTGCCGTTCTGCGCGAACATTTGTTATTACTGTGGCTGCAACAAAGTCATCACCAAAGACCGTGGCCGGGCCCTTCCATACCTGCAGAATCTGGAACAAGAAATCCGGATGATCGCCTGCCACTTGGACCCTCGCCAGGTGGTCGAACAATTGCACTTGGGTGGCGGTACGCCGACGTTTCTCAGCCATGACGAGCTGCGGCAATTAATGGCACATCTGCGTAAAAACTTTAATTTGCTAGACGATGATTCCGGTGACTACGGCATCGAAATCGACCCACGGGAGGCGGACTGGTCGACCATGGGCCTGCTGCGAGAGCTGGGCTTCAATCGAGTCAGCCTTGGCGTGCAGGACCTGGACCCTGATGTTCAACGGGCAGTCAATCGCCTGCAGAGTCTGGAAGAAACACGCGCCATCATCGACGCCGCGCACACGCTGCAGTTTCGGTCGGTGAACATCGACCTAATTTATGGCCTGCCCAAGCAAACCCCCGCCTCCTTCGCCCGTACCGTGGAGGAGATTATTGCGCTACAACCGGACCGCCTGTCGGTGTTCAACTACGCACACCTGCCAGAACGCTTCATGCCGCAACGGCGGATCAACAGTGAAGACTTACCGTCAGCCGCAGAAAAACTGGAGATGCTTCAGCGCACCATTGATCAACTGACCGGTGCCGGTTATCGCTATATCGGCATGGACCATTTCGCCCTGCCCGACGACGATTTGGCGATTGCGCAGGAGGAGTCGACGCTGCAACGCAACTTCCAGGGTTACACGACCCACGGTCACTGTGATCTGGTTGGCCTCGGGGTTTCGGCGATCAGTCAGATTGGCGATCTGTACAGCCAAAACAGCAGCGACCTGAGTGACTACCAGACCTTATTGTCCAGCGATCAACTGGCGACCAAGCGCGGCCTGCTGTGCAATGCCGATGATCGCCTGCGCCGGGCAGTGATTCAGCAATTGATCTGTCATTTCAGCCTGGACTTCGCCGGCATCGAATACGCATTCAATATCGATTTCAGAGGCTATTTCAGCGAGGTGTGGCGGCAACTGGAGGCCATGGCCAACGACGGACTCATCGCGATCGACCAAGCTGGGATAACCATATTACCCGCAGGACGGTTGCTGGTGCGTTCGGTGTGCATGGTTTTTGATGCGTATTTGAACCCGCATAATCGTCAGTTATTCTCACGGGTGATCTGAACACTGCCCCGACGTGGGACGAGGCAATGTTCATACACGGGCCAGATTAGCTAGCGGTGGTGGACGAGCTGCCGCTGTCCAGCAACAATTTGGCTAATTGGGCGCTGGCGGTGGTCAGCGATGCGTTCGATTGGCTAATAGTGCTTTGCAAAGCACTGACCTGAGCTAGTTTCTGCTCTGCCGTCAGATTTTTACTGGCCTGAATCTTCTGCAACTGAGCCTGCTCTTGGGCGACCTGTTTCTTAATGTCCGCGATGCGCTTCTCTAGGACTTTGATCTGATCAGTGCTTGAGGTACTGCTAGAGGCTGCTGATTTGGCAACACCTGCGCTGGAAAGCTCGACCTTCACGCCAGCCGGAGCAGTCCCGCTCGCGGTAGTGTCAGCCGTGGTGGTCGCAGCGGCGGCTTTGGTGGCAGGTGTAGACACCGTTAAGCCGGTGGTGTTGGTGGTTCCGAGATTGACGGACAACATAAGCGATACTCCTAGCGAACGATGCGATAGCTGGCTATCGGCGCAATTTTCAGAAACTTTAATCAAAGTAAAGCGCGGATCCACATTTACTGTCTCAAGAGATTGCATCGGTGCTGGCAGGAATTACTCACGCTGAGTTACCCTCACAACTTATGCGTGTTACCCAAAAGGATTTTCCGATGTCCGAGCCAGTCAAACTGCGCGCTCATAGTCAGGCACACTGCAAGGACTGCAGCCTGGCCCCTCTGTGCTTACCCCTTTCCTTGAATATGGAGGACATGGATGCCCTCGACGACATCGTTAAACGTGGTCGTCCGCTGAGGAAAGGTGAGTTTTTGTTTCGACAGGGCGACCCATTTGTCTCGGTGTACGCGGTGCGTTCCGGCGCTCTGAAAACCTTCAGTTTGAGTGACGGCGGCGAAGAGCAGATCACCGGCTTCCATCTCCCCAGCGAGTTAGTTGGCCTGTCCGGTATGGACACGCAAACGTATCCTGTCTCCGCGCAGGCGCTGGAAACGACTTCTATTTGCGAAATCCCCTTCGAACGCCTGGACGACTTGTCGGTGCAATTGCCACAGCTTCGTCGGCAACTGATGCGCGTGATGAGTCGGGAAATTCGCGACGATCAGCAGATGATGCTGCTGCTGTCGAAAAAAACTGCCGACGAGCGCATCGCCACGCTGCTGGTCAATTTGTCGGCCCGTTTCCACGCGCGCGGTTTCTCGGCCAATCAGTTCCGCCTGAGCATGTCGCGTAACGAGATCGGCAACTTCCTCGGTTTGGCGGTGGAGACTGTATCCCGTGTTTTCACCCGTTTCCAGAGCAGTGAACTGATCTCGGCCGAGGGTAAAGAAATTCAGATTCTCAATCCGATCCAGCTCTGCGCACTGGCCGGTGGCGCGATGGAAAGCTGAAACATGGGATTCGGGGCGGCTGAGCGTTAGACTAGCGCCAGCCACCATGCCCCAGGATCTATTCGATGATTTTCGACGAATTCAGCTTTAAGTCCCTTATTCGCCCCGTGTTGGACTTCCCCAAGCCGGGCATTATCTTTCGCGACATCACGCCGCTGTTTCAATCGCCCAAAGCCCTGCGCCTGGTGATCGACAGCTTCGTCCAGCGCTATATTGAAGCCGACTTCAGCCACATCGGTGCGATGGACGCCCGTGGTTTTCTGATCGGCTCGATCATCGCTTACGAACTCAACAAGCCGCTGATTCTGTTCCGCAAGCAGGGCAAACTCCCGGCTGATGTGCTGTCGGAGGGTTACCAGACTGAATATGGCGAAGCCTTTCTTGAAGTGCACGCTGACAGCCTGTGCGACGGCGACTCGATCGTGATGTTCGATGACTTGATTGCCACCGGTGGCACCCTGATTGCCGCCGCCAACCTGGTACGGCGCATGGGTGCGCACGTCTACGAAGCGGCTGCGATTATCGATCTACCCGAATTGGGTGGCTCCCAGCGCCTGGAAGACATGAACATCCCGACGTTCTGCTTGACCAACTTTTCGTTGTCGGAAAAGTAGCAACAGGTCCTACAGAGCGATCGGCTTACGCCCGGCAAACGAATGCGCCAACGTGCCGCCATCAACCAGCTCCAATTCCCCGCCCAGCGGTACGCCGTGGGCGATGCGTGAAGTGATCAGGCCTTTGTTGCTCAGCAGTTGAGCAATGTAATGCGCAGTGGCTTCGCCTTCGACCGTGGGGTTGGTGGCCAAAATAATTTCGCTGAACGTGCCCTGCTGTTCAATTCGGGCGACCAACTGCGGAATACCAATAGCCTCAGGACCTAGACCGTCCAGCGGCGACAAATGGCCTTTGAGCACAAAGTAACGGCCACGGAAACCGGTCTGCTCAACGGCGTATACGTCCATGGGGCCTTCGACCACACACAAAATCGTGTCGTCACGACGGACGTCCGAACACTGCGGGCACAGGTCGTCTTCGGTGAGAGTGCGGCACAACCGGCAATGGCCAACGCCGTCCATGGCCTGACTCAACGCCAGCGCTAGACGCGAGCCGCCACTGCGGTCACGTTCCAGCAACTGCAGGGCCATGCGTTGGGCGGTTTTCTGACCGACACCCGGCAAAGTGCGCAAGGCATCGATCAATTGACGAATCAGGGGACTGAAGCTCATGGAGAAGGGTCCGACAAAACAACGAGACGCGGTTTATACCCGCGCCTCTGGTTAGCGTCAATTCAAGCGTCTGCGACGTGGACCACCAGTTTGCCGAAGTTACCGCCATCGAGCATGCCGATGAAGGCTTCGGGCGCCTGTTCCAGCCCTTGCACCACGTCCTCACGAAACTTGATTTTGCCCTCTTTGACCAACGGCACCATAGCCGCAAGAAACTCGGCGTGTCGATCCCCGTATTCCTCAAAAACGATAAAACCCTGAATCCGTGCGCGCTTGGTCAGGAGCGTGCGCATCAGCAGTGGCATGTAATCAGGGCCATCAGGCATTGCCGTCGCGTTGTACTGCGAGATCAAACCACACAGTGGGATTCGCGCGCGGGCATTCAGCAGTGGCAGAACGGCACGCATTACCTTGCCGCCTACCAGCTCAAAGTAGATGTCGATACCATTGCCACAGGCTTGCGCCAGCTCTTCAGCGAAATGCTCACTTTTGTGATCGATACACGCATCGAAACCCAACTCATCGACCACGTAACTGCATTTCTCGGCACCACCAGCGATGCCCACTACGCGCAAGCCTTTAAGTTTGGCCACTTGGCCGACCACCGAACCCACGGCGCCAGAAGCTGCAGCGACCACCAGGGTTTCTCCTGCTTTGGGTTTACCGATATCTATCAGGCCCATGTAGGCCGTAATACCCGGCATGCCCAGCACACCCACCGCCATCGAAGGGCTGGGCAGGTCTTTGGGCAACGGCAGCACTTGGGTACCGTCGCAAATACTGTGGGTTTGCCAGCCGGTCATACCGACCACTAAATCGCCTTCTTTGAAGTGCGCGTTGCGTGACTGCTCGACACGGCTAACGGCACCACCGGTCATGACTCCGTTGACCTGAACCGGCTCTGCGTAGGACGGCGCGTCGCTCATGCGACTGCGCATGTAAGGGTCCAGAGAGAGGTACAGCGTACGCAGCAACACTTGGCCCTCCTCCAACGCGGGCAACGCTTCACGCTCCATACGGAAATTTTCTGGCGTGGGTGCACCTTTGGGCCGCGAGGCCAGAACGATGCGTTGGTTAAGAATCAATTCTTGCGACATCGAAGCCACTCCTTCAGCAATAAGTCGGGATCGTAGAAAGCAGACCGTGGCGGGGATTGGGCGTTCGGATGGTGTGCTGGTGGCGGCGTGAAAACTAAAAAAGCCAGGCACTGGGCCTGGCTTCGGGGATCACAGGCGCGTTTAGAACGGCAGCTTCATGCCTGGAGGCAGCTGCATCCCAGCGGTCATGCCGGACATTTTTTCCTGGCTGTTTTGCTCGATCTTGCGCACGGCGTCGTTGACTGCTGCGGCGATCAGGTCTTCGAGGACTTCTTTGTCTTCCTGCATCAGGCTGTCATCCAGGCTGATGCGCTTGACGTCATGACGACCGGTCATCACAACGCTCACCAAGCCTGCGCCTGATTGGCCAGTGACTTCGGCGTTGGCGAGCTCTTCCTGCGCCTTGGCCATTTTTTCTTGCATCTGCTGTGCCTGCTTCATCAGGCCGGCCATGCCACCTTTCATCATGAGAATTCTCCTCGAACGTTCTGGGGTCTGGACTGCGCGACGCCACACAAGCGTCGCGCACATTAATTAAAGCGTCTGAGCCACCGGGGCATCTACAGGTTCAATCGTATCCTCTCGGATCACCGCGCCAAACTGTTGCAACATTTGTTGGATGAACGGATCGGAATGAATCGACGCTTCTGCTTCGCTTTGGCGCTCGGCACGAAGGCGTGAGCCTGCCTGAGCGGGGGTTTCTTGTTCGGGCTTGATCAGCTCGATCGTCAGGTTCAAGGTCCGCCCGTGGTATTGATTCAGGGCATCGTTCAGCCGACGTTGCTGGGTAGAGTTGAATAACGCGCTGTGGGCCGGGTCCAGGTGCAACAACCAATTGTCGCCATCAACGGCCATCAATGTGCAGTTGGCCGCAATGCTGCCGGTCATGCCGGAAATCGGCAATTTTGGAAACAGGTTCAACCAATCCAGGGCCAAGCCCGTCGCGGGCATCAACGCCGGCAGCGGTTCAGCTTCGACGACCTCGGCCACGCTGTCGTGGGCTAATTCGTCGAGGTAGCTGTAAGACGCAGGATCGATATCAAGCTCGCCGTCAAAGTAGTCGTCGTCGGGCGGCTCATCGTCGCGGTCCATTGGCGCAGACACAGGCGACGATGCGTCTGGTATTTGCTCAAGCATGGCTGGCGTTACTGCTGCGGCGGGCGCAGCTTCTGGCTCATCCACGTCTGGAGCATCCGGCACGGGGCTGGCCGGCGCGGGCGTTGGCATCGGCGTCAGGTCCGGTTGTTCGGCGACGGTGTCGAGCATTGGCTCGGGTGCCGACTCCGCAACAGGATCCGGCTCAGCATCAGCATCCGATTCTATGTCAACAGCAGGCTCTGGCTTGCGCTCGTTCCACGGCAAATCGACTTCGACTGCGGCGACAGGCGCAAAAACGGCAGGCGTAATAACCGGCTCAGGCGCTTGCACGATTGGCTCGGCCACCACCACTGAAGCGGCAACAACGGGGGCGACAACGACAGGCGCCGCGACAGGTACCGGTGCAACGAGGGGCGCACCGGCCACGTGTTGGGTGGAATCAACTGTGGCCTGGTTGATCCCCACTGGCTTTAGCGGCTGCCTCGGCGCATCACTGCTCTCGGCGGGCCGGAAGGCCAGCATCCGCAACAAGACCATTTCGAACCCACCACGAGGGTCGGGCGCCAGCGGCAAATCGCGGCGGCCAATCAGGCCCATCTGGTAGTAAAACTGTACATCTTCGGCCGGCAACGCCTTGGCCAGCGCCAATACCCGATCACGGTCGCCATGGCCGTTGTCTACGCCTTCTGGCAACGCCTGAGCAATCGCCACCCGGTGCAACACGTTGAGAATTTCCGAGAGCACGCCATTCCAGTCCGGGCCTTGCTCGGACAAATGCCGCACAGCTTCGAGCATGCCGCGTGCATCGCCCTCCAGTAACGCGTGCAAAAGGTCATACACCTGGCCGTGGTCCAGCGTGCCGAGCATCGCTCGAACATCCGCCGCCACGACCTTGCCTTCACCGAACGCAATCGCTTGATCGGTCAGGCTCATGGCATCACGCATCGACCCATCGGCGGCGCGGCCTAACAGCCACAACGCATCCACTTCAAAAGGCACATTCTCGGCCCCCAGCACGTGGGTCAAATGCTCGACAACACGTTCCGGCGTCATGTTTTTCAGGGAGAACTGCAAGCAACGCGACAAGATGGTTGCGGGCAGTTTCTGCGGATCGGTGGTCGCCAGGATGAATTTGACGTAGGGCGGCGGCTCTTCCAGGGTCTTCAACAGGGCGTTGAACGAACTAGTGGAAAGCATGTGCACTTCGTCAATCAGGTAAACCTTGAAGCGCCCGCGGCTCGGTGCGTATTGCACGCTCTCCAGCAACTCGCGGGTGTCTTCGACCTTGGTCCGGCTCGCGGCATCGATCTCGATCAAATCGACGAAACGCCCTTCATCAATTTCACGGCAGACTGAGCACGTTCCACATGGCGTCGAGGTGATGCCTGTTTCACAGTTCAGGCATTTCGCGATAATACGTGCGATGGTAGTTTTACCTACACCGCGCGTACCGGTGAATAAATAGGCATGATGCAACCGTTGGCTGTCCAGCGCATTGATCAGGGCCTTGAGCACATGGGTCTGGCCGACCATTTCGCGGAACGAGCGCGGACGCCATTTACGTGCAAGAACCTGATAACTCATCGATAACCGTCGCGACTGAAAGCGGAAGACCGCTAATGCTAGCGGAGCAGGGGAAAAATTGCATCCGATGTCCGGCGCTAATATAGCTACGCTGTTCAAATGAATGCTTCTTGGGGTTAGATCTGACTTGAATAGCCTTGCATTGCTCATCCCGATGTACCGATTACGGCTGCTGTTGGGCGCTTTGTTGCTACTCTCCAGCCCAAGTTTTGCAGCGGAAGGCCCGTTGCGATTTGTGCTCGCCGACAGCTGGTCGATGCCCCTTGTGTTGATCGAGAACGATAAACCGAACGGCGGTTTTCTATTCGACATCATGGAAAGCCTTGCCCACCACATGGGTCGAAGCACCGAATATCAGGTGTTTGCCCGTATGCGCGTGCAAACTGCACTTGAGCGTGGCGAGGTCGACATTCGTTGCTACGCCGCGCAGTCCTGGGTCCCTAACATGTCCGGCGACTACATTTGGAGCCTGCCGCTGGTCACCCAACGCGATCTACTCATCAGTACCGCCGACAACGACACTCCGATTCGCCCCGACCAACTGAACAAAGAGACCGTTGGCACCGTACTGGGCTATGTCTACCCTACCATTCAAGCGCTCTTCGATAGCCATCAACTGCGCCGCGACGATGCCCGCAGCCAAGATCAGGTTTTGCGCAAGTTGGTGGCGGGACGCTATCGCTATGCCGTGACCAACGAATGGTCAATGGACTGGTTCAACCGCAACTTGGCGCCGGACAAACAGCTGCACGGGGTTTCCATCATCGAGGAACAAGCGGTAGGCTGCCTCGTGCGAAATGACCCCAATGTGCCAGTACAACGGATATTGCGAACATTGCTGCGGATGAAAATGTCCGGCGAGATTGAGCAAATCCTTGAACGCTACGGCACTCAAACGCCATTAGCCACTGGCCATACCGCGCCCTTGTAATAACCCCGAATTAGCCTTTTTAGCGTTTAAAAACCATCGCACCTCGTTGTAGCATTGCCGTCACATTGCCTCGCTACGCTCCTCGAAATCATTTGAACCGATCTCAGTCAAGTACGCAGGGAACCGCCATGAGCGACAAAAAAGAAGAAGAACCCTCGCAGCCACTCGATGGCGATAATCCTCCTGACGCCGGCAGACGGCGCTTTCTCGGTGGCGTCGCAGCGCTTGGCGTAGGTGCAACCCTCGCTTCTTATGTTTCTGCCGAAGAAAAACCGCTGGCGCTTGATGCCCCACCCCTGACCGGTGCAGACCTGGACCAGGCATTGCGTGACAACGTGAAAACGGTGGTGGTGATCTACGCCGAAAACCGCAGTTTCAATAATTTGTTCGGAAACTTTCCTGGCGTTGAAAAACCTCTGGCGAGCCTCGATCCCAGCGATTATCAGCAGCGCGACCGCGACGGCAAGTTGCTGGAAACACTGCCGCCTGCCTGGGGCGGCATATTGCAAATCGGCCCGCAAACCGTTGATGGCGTGACCTACCCTGCCGGCACCCAATTTCAGGAAAACCTGCTCAACCAGCCCTACGCCCTGCAAGGGCCCAATGGTGAAGACCTGCCCCTTGGCTTGGTGACTCGCGACTTGTGGCATGTGTTTTACCAGAACCAGATGCAGATCAATGGCGGCAAAAACGACCATTTTGTTGCTTGGGCGGACTCGGGAGGCCTGACCATGGGCCACTACGGGCAAACCGAGTACTCGTTGCGTCTATGGGACGTGGCGACCGAGTTTGTGTTGTGTGACAACTTTTTTCAGGGTGCTTTCGGTGGCTCGTTCCTCAACCACCAATACCTGATTTCCGCACAGGTGCCGTTTTACCCCGACGTCGCCAACTCGCCTGCCAAGCAGCAGATCGCCACGCTGCAAAGCGACAACCCGCAAGACACGCGACTCAAGCCACTGGATAAATCCCCCGAAAGCTCCATGAGCGGCCCACCACAGTTTGGTCCAAGCCTGCTGACGCCGGACGGTTATGCCGTCAACACCATGGCCCCACCGTACTGGCCAACCTGGATCCGCGACCCGGACCGCCCGGAATATGCAAAGGCTGATGTGGCCAACGTGTTGGTGGCACAAACCCATGATCATATTGGTGACAAGCTGTCGAAGAAAAACGTGGATTGGGCGTGGTACGCAGGTGCGTGGGACGTCACCATTAATCAATACAAGGACTCGGCTGGTATTCCGAAAATCCCGAGTTTTCAGTATCACCACCAGCCGTTTAACTATTTCAAGAAACAAGGCCCGGAAAACCCCGACGAACGCAGCAAACGCTTGCGTGACGCCGGATTGGGCGATGAGTCCAAAACCAACAAATTCCTCGCCGACGCCCAGGCCGGCAAACTGCCGGCGGTGACTTTTTACAAACCTCAGGGCAACCTGAACATGCACGCCGGTTATGCCGACATCGCCTCAGGCGACCGCCATATCACCCGTGTCATCAAAGTGCTGCGCAACAGCCCGCAATGGCAAAACATGGTGATCGTCATCGCCGTCGACGAAAACGGCGGCTGGTGGGACCACGTTGCGCCCCCTAAAGGCGACCGCTGGGGTCCGGGCACGCGCATTCCGGCGATTGTAGTGTCACCGTTTGCCCGCAAAGGCACGGTTGACCACACCACGTATGACACCGCGTCGATTTTGCGGCTGATCACGCGGGTGCATGGGCTGGAGAAACTCGACGGCTTGAAATTACGCGATGAGTCGATGACCACCCGAGGCCAGCAACCCATGGGTGACTTGACCAACGCGCTGCAATTTTTCAGCTGATTGATCGCAACGTGCAAAAACCGCCGCATCAGTGGCGGTTTTTTTTGCCTGAGGTTTAGCCCCGGGCCGCTGGTGGTCGGCGTGCCCCATCGGCTAAGCTGCCGACAAATCAATTCAACCTGTAAGGGACTACGATGAACTGCCTGCGCTTCTTGATGGCGGCTATCGTGCTGTGTGCCTCGACCACGCTTGCAGATGCTGCAACCCCTCCCTCTGGCGAGCCCGCCAAACCCCAGCAAACCGTCGCGCAGTTCATGGCCACTCTGAAGCCGCAACACGGCAACATTGACCTGCCGGGCGGCGTCGCAACCCTTAGCCTTAATGATGACTTTTACTACCTGACACCAGACGACACTGAGCGATTGATCGTCGATGGCTGGGGCAATCCACCGGGGATTAAAACGTTGGGCATGATCGTACCGCAAGCCACCAGCCCGATGTCACGCGGCGGCTGGGGCGTATTGGTGAGCTACAACGACGATGGATACGTTTCCGACGAAAACGCCGCCAAAATCGACTACAGCGAAATGCTCAAGCAAATGCAGGACGACGACGTCGAGAACAATAACGAGCGGCGCAAACAGGGCTATGCCGGTCTGCAGCTATTGGGCTGGGCCGAACCGCCGCGCTATGACGATCAGAGCCACAAGATGTACTGGGCGCGGGAATTGAAAGCTGATAACGCCAGTGAAAACACCCTGAACTACAGCATTCGCGTGCTCGGTCGCGAAGGCGTACTGGAATTGAATGCCATCGCGGCAATGAGCGACCTACCGACCATCCAGAGAGAAATGCCCCACGTCCTGGAGTTCGCCAACTTCACCGACGGCAACCGCTATGCCGACTATGACGCAGGGACTGACAAGCTGGCCAAGTACGGGTTGGCGGCACTGGTCGCCGGCGGGATAGCGACTAAGGCTGGGTTATTTGCGAAATTGGGCCTATTGCTGCTGGCAGCGAAAAAGTTTTTGGTGGTTGGGGTGGTGATTGCAGCGGGGTTTATTCGCAGGTTTTTTAGTCGTAAAAAGTGAATGTGGGAAAACACCCTGACCTTGAGGCGCGGCGCAAATCCGGTGGGAGCGAACTTGTTCGCGAAGGGAACAACGCGGTGTATCAGACACACCGCGCCGCCCGCTGCCCGAATAAATTCGGTCCGGCCGCTTAAAAACAGCTCATCCGCGGCACCTCGCCTAGACTCATTTGACCAAGCACCGATACACGGCTTGCTTAACCATGAGTAGTCTCAACCGCCATGACCGAACACCTTCGCGTATCCAGGCTTGACGTCGCGCACCGACAACTGAACCTTGCCATTCGCTTGATATTCGACTGCGCCGATCCGGTGGCGGTACTCACATTGGTTGGAGCCGCCGCCACCATTCTAAACAACGCATCGGCCGAGCAAGGCAACGTACTGGCTTCGCCCGAGTTTTACCGGATGACGCACAAGGCGCAGAACCTATTCAAGCAAGCTGGCATGGATCTGGAGGCGATGTTCGAACTGGACCCATGCGACAGTGAATCGCTGGCGTTTTGGGCGGTGATGAACGCGAGTGAGTTAGGGCCGTTGTCGCTGGAGCAGCAGTTGTATCAGCATTGGTATATCGCTTCGCACCTGTTGCATGGCGAAGAACACGAAACGTTGCTCAGTGGAGCGCTTCAAGCGTTTGGTGATTTAAGCGCGAAGTGCCACCGGGAACAAATTCAGGCCGGGGCGCGGGGATTAGCCGAGTTGGAAGCCAGCGGACCATCGGATTCGACCCATTGGAAGAGCCAGGGGGACTATCAGTAACTGGACGTGAAGCAAAATTTCGAAAGTATTCATGAATTCAGCACCATGGCTCGGCAATGATCCCGGCCAATCATCTGTTAATCTCTCACTTTTCAGGCGTGTTCCGCAGCCTGCACAACCATTGATGAAAAAAATGCCAACAGCCAACAAAGCGCCACAACCTCAAGCTATCTGCCGCCCCCTCACCAGCAGCGCGATTTTCATCGTTGCCACGCTCGCCCCGGGCAGTGATAGCGCCAAGACAGTACGCGACTGGTGCGCAGACATCGCGGCCCTCACGCGATCGGTCGGCAGACGTGTTCCTTCCGGTAATTTGTCGTGCGTCTGCGGCTTTGGCTCCAGCGCCTGGGACACGCTGTTCGGCGGCCCGCGCCCAGCCTCACTGCACGATTTTCGCGAGTTTGGACCCGCAGACCGTCGAGCCCTTGCGACCCCTGGCGATATTCTGCTGCACATCCGCGCAGAGCAGATGGATCTCTGTTTTGAATTGGCGACGCAACTGCTGTCTGCGCTTGGCGATGCGGTCTTGGTCGTTGATGAGGTTCAGGGCTTCCGCTATTTCGACATGCGCAGCATCATCGGCTTTGTCGATGGCACTGAAAACCCAGAGGATCACGAGGCCTTCGACTTCACCATCATTGGCGATGAAGACCCCTCGTTTACCGGCGGCAGCTACGTGCTGGTGCAGAAATACCTGCACAACATGAACGCATGGAACGAGTTATCCGTTGAGGCACAGGAGCGAGTTATCGGCCGAACGAAATTATCCGATATCGAACTCGATGACTCAGTTAAACCAATCTCATCGCACAGCGCCTTGACCACCATCACCAAAGATGGCCAAGAGGTGAAAATCCTGCGCGAAAACATGCCGTTCGGCCGGCCAGGCGCCGGGGAATTTGGTACGTACTTTATTGGCTATGCACGTTCACCAGAGCCAATTGAGCGGATGCTGGAGAATATGTTTGTCGGCAGACCGGCTGGGAATTATGACCGGTTGCTGGATTTTAGTACGGCGGTTACAGGGGGGTTGTTCTTTGTGCCCTCGGCGGACTTGTTGGAAGAACTGGCTGAACGGATGGATTAGCGGTTGTTGCAGGGTGGGGGCGCTGTTTTCCGGGATAACGGTGCGCGCTCTCAGCTTTCTTCAGTCATCTCGCGAACGTCACAGCACGATGGATAAAACCGCGATTCTTGAATGCCAGACACGACGAAACCGAACGCTGATTTGACACTTGCGCTCGGGCTGAACAATTAAGGGATTTAGCAGAAGCGTTATGGAGGCAACCCCACCAGCCACACCCCGGCACACAATGTTCCCGCTGTGGCTGCTTCCTTCCGGATCTGACCAGGTTCACGGGTAATCGTTGCGGGGGGACCGATAGGGTCACCATAACGACGCTCACCTGACGGTGAACGGCGCCATTGTACCGGTCTGGCGATAAGTTACAACCGTTGCTTGAGATTAAAATTCTGAGTTGGCTCAAGCACTTGTGTGGCCGCGGTTAGCGGAGTGTCGGGGCCCTCCTACGCGCCCCGGATACACGCCCATTCTGCAGAATCCCGGTAAACTGCGCGCATTGTGCAAACGCGACGCGCTTTTGAAGGATTCAATCAATGGAAATTGAGTTGGTCTGCTATCAAGACCTGACGGGTGTTCAACGACAGCAACTAACACACATCAAGGTACTGGACGCGCAGAAGTCGTACTCCGGGGATATCCATGGGGCGCTGAACTCGCTGCTGGTTAAGGCTACGTCGGATATTCGTGGCTTTGCGCTAGTGGCCGATCAGCAGCCGGTGGGGTTTTTGCTGCTTAAGCGTGGGATTTATTTGCCGGCGTGGGCGGACACCGATGCTGCGACGTTGCATGCGCTGCAGATTGATCACAGGATGCAGGGACAGGGTTTGGGTAAGGCCTGTTTGCAGGCATTGCCGGAAACGACGCGGCGGGTGTGGCCTGATATCAAGCAGCTGATGTTGTCGGTGGATGATGACAATGTGACCGCGCTTGGGTTGTATCTAAGTCAGGGCTGGGTGGATACGGGTGAGGCGTATCGTGGGCGGATTGGGTATGAGCGGCGGCTGGCGTTGAGACTTGTGGCGTGACGGTCTGGTGGACCGAGGTGGATTCTTCCCGAACAAGTTCGGTCCCACAGGGTTTGGGCGATGCATAAGCTTCTGTAGGAGCTGCCGAAGGCTGCGATAAGTTCGAAGGACCTTCGCCAACAAATTGGCTCAGAAATCCGCCCGCCTGAAGATCCTCAGTGAATTGAATATCAAATTTCGGAAAAAGGCCCCGTAAAACCATGCGGCCGAACGTAGGCGTTGCGTAGGGGGTAACCAGGCAAGGATGCCGAGAAAGCCGTGCGCGGCCAGGGACGGCCGCTCACGGCGACCCCCGGAGCAACGCTGGAGTGAGGGAAGACCGAGCCTAAGCGAGGGCCCGTATGGTGGGGCAAGCGTTTTGGGTTACCTTTTTGCGGTTCGGCGCTCCGACGTCTGAAAAAGGTGCCTCGCTGTAAAAGCGAAACCATAATCCGAGCAACCACAAACGCCGGATATACACCCAAAACCCAACGCCAACACAAAACACGCCGTTGACGTTGCTTATCAAACAGCTGGCCACCAGGCCTTCATTTAGCTTCGGGTCCTGGCTACTATTTCCCCTGTAACGCCTCATCCGCCTTCCCGCCCGCTTGCTGAATCACCAGATGAATAAAATGCAATTTGGTGATCACCGCTGGCGACAGGACAAAAGGATAAAAGTCCGGCTGCCCCATGCTGCGGGAGAGTTCATTGAGCATGCCGGCGAGTTCGATCCAGGCGTTGACGAATGACAGGAACGCCGGGCCACCGGGATGCTGTGGGTCGTAGAGCGTCTCCAGCGTAAACGGCTGGTAGTCAAAATCCATGTCCCGGGCGCTCATGCCGAAACCCAGCGCGGTGTCGACCGCGTCCATCATGTGCAGGTAATGCGCCCAGGTTTCAGCCCAGTCTTCCCAAGGATGCATGGTGGCGTAGGCACTGACGAAGCCTTGCTGCCAGTCCGCTGGAGCACCCTGTTGATAATGATGCTCCATAGCCTCGGCGTAACTGGCGCGATCATCGCCGAACAGGTTACGAAAATTATCCTGCCAATGGGTATCGACAATCAGTCGATCCCAGTAATAGTGGCCGACCTCATGGCGAAAGTGCCCCAGCAATGTTCGATACGGCTCGTGCATCTGCACACGCATGGCTTCGCGGTGGGCATCGTCTGCTTCTTCGATGTTGAGGGTGATC